>CBFDAY010000483.1:0-2093 GCA_965602895.1 uncultured bacterium | reverse complement strand
CGCACGGAACCTGCTTGACGATTCAGCCTGGCGAATGCTATAGTCTCCCTGTCATAAGTGTCGATTTACCCTTAACTTGACGCATATGTGTCGCTCTTTCCGAACAAACCGGAAAGGGCCCGTCCGACCGAAAAATGAGACCCACACGAGTTAAGAATCCTCTCCGGCTTTGGCTCATCCTTTCAATATCGATGTGCCTTTTTGCGGGAGCGCCAGCGGCGGATGCGCAAGCCGCGGAAGATTCGGCCCCGCCTCCTGCGTCCGCTGAAGAGGCCGAGCCCATCATCATCCGGGAAGAGACAATCGAGGCGCGCGTCGGCGAGAAAAAAATGATGCGCACCGATTCGGCAATCGTGGATGTCACGGTCACGCGCCCTGAGGTGGTCGACGCGTTCGTCACGGGCGCAAAAGCGCTGACGCTGAGCCCGAACTCGCCCGGCTTGGGAAAAATAGTCCTGCGCCTGGAGAGCGACGAGAGAATCGCGTTCAAAGCGCGAGTGCACGTCGCCGACCCCGAGAAGTTCGCCGAAAAGCTCAGGGAGAGGATCGGCCACATACAGAATGTTGACATCGAAGTGGTCAAGGGTAAGATACTCATCGACGGCAGGGTGCTTTATTTGAAAGACATGGACGAGATCGAGCGGGCCATCGGCGATAACCCGTCAATCATTAACCTCACTTCCCTCAGCTCGCGCAACGCGCGCATCCTGGCCCGCGAGATCGAGCGCGAACTCAGGGGATCCGCCATCTACGGAGCAAGCGTCGAAGTGCGAAACAACAGGGTCACCCTTGTTGGGACGCTCCGCTCGGACCGGCTGGTAAAAAAAGCCGAGAGAATAGCCTCATCCATCACACCGAATTTCGACAGCCTCCTCGAAGTGGCGCCATAGCCTGCTCTACACAAGGGGACAGTCCCAAATCTACGGAGCTTCGCTCCCGTAATTCTGGGACAGTCCCTCAGGCGATTGCAATTGACATTCGGGCGCATGCGGTGCTATATTTTGCGTAACGAGCGTGATTTCGAATTCCGTTCTCCTCCAAGGAGAATCCTTCCTTTCCGGGACGGAAAAAATGAATATATTCATCTGCCGAGCGTCTAAATCTCAAGCAGGGAAGCAAGGGGGGAACTGTATCGTGCGGCGGACGCAGCCAAGATTTTCCCATTTGATGACTATAGTAACGGCGCTGGTTCTGAGCGCCTTCTTTGTCTCCGCCTCCGGAGAGGCGCTTGCCGAATCGATCACCGTAACCGGCGAAGCCGCAATAATCGAAGGCAACGTCGAGTCGGCGAAAGAGGCCGCATTGCTCGACGCCTTCCGCAAGGCCGTGGAAAAAGGCGTGGGCACGATGATCGCGTCCGACACGCTTGTCGAGAACTACCGCATAGTTGAGGACAGGATTTTCACCAAGGCCCGCGGCTACGTCAGGAACTGGGACGTCCTCTCCGAATATCCGCTCGGCGCCCGATACAGAATGGAGGTCCGCTGTGAGGTGTCGAAGGAATCGATCGAGGAAGACCTCATCGCGCTCAACATATTGCAGAAGGCAAAGCACAAGCCGCGTATCATGGTCGTGATGTCCGAGCAGCACCTGTGGAGCTATGTCGACCAGCCGATGAGCGAAACCGCCCTGATCTCAAGATTTCTCGAAAAGGAATTCAAGGTCGTCGACCAGGCGCAGAGCGATAAAGTGCGCGAGAGCGACAAGATGAAGGCCGCGCTGCAGGGCGACGACAATGCCGCCGCCCAGATAGGTCTGCGTAACGACGCCGAGATAATCATCGTGGGCAAGGCGTTCAGCGAGACGGGCGGGAGAGTGTTCAGGATGGAATCGGCCCGCGGCAGCGTCGAGGCGCGCGCGATCAGGTGCGACACTGCCGAGATAATCGCCGCGGGAGAGGCCCAGGCGGGCGGCGCCGACAGCTCCGAGGCCGTCGCGGGAAAGAAGGCCGTCAGACAGGCGGCCTCGGACCTCGCCGATGACCTGATCGCCCAGATAACAAAAAGATGGAGCGCCGACGTGGTCGGAGGAGCGAGCGTGCAGCTTACGATAAACAATATCGGCTTCGGCCCGCTCTCCGGTTTCAAGAAGAC
>CBFDAY010000482.1:0-2094 GCA_965602895.1 uncultured bacterium | reverse complement strand
ATACATGAAGATGTACAATAGGTCGCGTAGTACATATATCATCGAACCCGGCGGCGGAAACCCGCCGAGCACGTAAATGGACCTCAGCATACTGGCCGCAAGGAGCGCCATCAACAGGTTGCTGACAATGCCCGAGATCGAAACAATGATGTCGTCGCGTTTGTAATTGTGGAAACGTCCCGGATTAACCGGCACAGGCTTGGCCCAGCCAAACAGAAAAGCTCCCCCGCCCGAAAGCGCGCCCATGACGATTGCCAGCAAAGGAAACAGTATCGTGCCGATAGGGTCGATGTGAACGATGGGATTGAGCGTCATTCGCCCCATGAGCCGGGCCGTGTCGTCGCCGCATTTGTCCGCGGTCCATGCATGCGCGAACTCGTGGACGCAACAAGAAAAAAGGAGCACCACGTATACGACTATCAACTGCTCAATCTGCATAATCAGTTGCCTTTATTCGATGCGGCGGAACGCGCTCAATAGGCCAAATTCGCGTCTTCGGCGAACTTGACGAACGCCTCTTTCTCTGACTCGTCGAGCGATTCGGGAATCTCAACTTGTATCTCGACGATATGATCGCCCCGGCCGCCGCCTCGCATTTTTTTGACGCCTTTGCCCTTGAGCCTCAGCTTTTTGCCCGGCTGAATGCCCGGCGGCACACGGAGGTTGACGAGGCCGTCGATGGTCTCCACCTTCGCGGTTGTGCCCATCACCGCCTGCGCGATGTTCAGCGTCACGACCGAATGTATGTTGCTTCCCTCGCGTCTGAACGTGGCGTGTTTGCGGACCCGCACCGTGAGAAAAAGATCGCCCGGAGGGCCTCCCTGCGCGCCCGGCTGGCCCTGCCCCGCGATCCGTATCCTGGAGCCGTTCCCCACACCGGCCGGTATTTTTACGGAAATCGACCGCGCGCTCGCGATTGAACCCCCGCCGCCGCATTTTGCGCAAGGCGTGCCGCCGACGGCGCCCCTGCCCAGACACTCCGGACACGGGCGGCTAATAGAAAACCCGCCCTGGCCGGTGGCGACGTTGCCGCGCCCCTGGCACGTGGGACACGTCTGCAAGCTGGAGGAGGGATCCATCCCCGATCCCCCGCAGCTTTCGCAACTCTCCTCGCGCCTCAGTTGAAACGCCGTCTTGCCGCCCGATATCGCCTGTTCAAACGGGATCTCTATTTCCGCCTGTACATCCTGACCCTTCATCGGGCCGAAGCCCGCGCCGCGCGCCCCGCACGGCCTGCCGCCGCCGCCCGCTCGCGCCCCGAAAATGGAGCTGAACAGGTCGCCCAGATCGCCGAAGCCCGCGACGTCCTCAAACCTGAAATGCTGCGCCCCGGCTCCCGGCCGGCCGCCGAATCCTTCCGGCCCGAAGCCCATAAAGCCGCCGTCACGCATTTGGTCATATTGGTGTTTTTTCTTCTCGTCGCCGAGAACGTCGTAGGCCCCCTGGACTTCCTTGAACTTCTCCTCGGCGGACTTGTCGCCGAAATTTCTGTCGGGATGATACTGCTTTGCCAGCTTGCGGTATGCCGTCTTTATCTCATCGGTCGAAGCGCTTTTTGAAACACCGAGTGTCGTGTAGTAATCTTTATTTGCCAAGACATCTCACCTCACCGGTTTGTGACCGGCGCAAACCATACCCCTTTATAACATGGCACAAATATAGCATAAACGCAGGATGCTTGTCGAGCCGTTCCGAAGAGCCCGCAGAGGCCTTGCAAAACCGTGGGGCAACGTGATAAAATTTTAATGTGAAGGCGAAGACAGGGGACTAATCATGGCTTACGACTATAAGCCCGGCGAAGACGACGGTTTTCTCAAGCAATATGCTCTCATCATCAGCATAATCATCGGGATTGCCGCCATTGTCGTGCTTATTCTGTACGTCGGCCTTGGAATCGACAAAGAAACCCTGATAATCCTGGCAAAAAGGCTCCATCTCGACGCCACGAACCTCACATTCCTATTCGTTTTCATAATGGCTTCGCTCGCGCTCTGGGGCCTGTTCCGCGATCCCGCGGCCACCGAAGGGGTCAACCGGCGACAGGGGTATTTCATCTTGCTTTTGCTCCTGGCCGGCATCCTGCTCGCGGGGACC
>CBFDAY010000481.1:0-2103 GCA_965602895.1 uncultured bacterium | reverse complement strand
CGGGCTTATCCGCGGGCCCAGGCGCTCCTCGCAGACCTCGCGCTCGCTTACGAAAGCTTTGCCAGCTGTTCGCGTATCCTGCGGAGGCTGCGCACGTGGGCCTTTTCCTGCTCGATGAACGTCTTGACCAGCTTCCTTGCGTCACCGCTAAGGATCGCGCCGCACTCGAGCAACAAGAGGATATTCTCTTTCTCAAAAGTGATGGCTATGTCGACGGCCTCGTTCTCGTCTCCGATCTTGGCCGCCATCCTGGCGGCATGCTCGGGAGTGTGGAATATGCTGTGATCGATGAGCGTTAAAAGATACTGCTGCACGCTTCTGGTCAGCTCGTCAGGCGGGTCGGCCTCCTTCTTTTTGGCCATATCCTTTGCAAGCTTTTCAAAACGCTCCTGGTGCCGTTTTTCCACGCGCGACATCGTCGAGGCGAGTTTCTTAACCTTCTCATTCTTTGTGTGCTTGGCAAGGCTTTCGTAAAACGCCACGCCGGCGCTCTCGATCGAAGCCAGCTTCCCTATCAGTGACGTAACATTCAGCGCCTGGGCCATATGGGCCTCCCTTCTCTGTCCACTTCAAATATTAACACACATGTCCCTGATTTGCCCAGCGGAAAATGGAGAGAACGATAGAAGGCGGCTCAGAACTTCAGCTTCAATATCTCGACGAAACGCTGAAAACTGCCCTTTTGGACGAGCGGCTTCGTGGGCGCCGCCGTCTGAGCGGTCTGGTGTTTGCCGGCAGCTTTTGCCGACAGCGTAATCGGCTCGCGCAGTGAGGCCGGCTTGAGCAGCTCCGCGGCCATGTGGCGAATGCATTTGGAAGCGGTGCGATCCGAAAATGCGTACAGATACGGTTTCCTCAGCTTTTCGGTTTCCCTGAAAGTGTTGCGGTCATATGGTATGAAACCCAGGTAGCCGACGTCCAGCTTGAACTGATCGTTATTGCTGAAATGCTTGTTAGCGGTGGCATTCAGCCTGTCGAAAACCTTTTGACCCATTTCTATCGATTCGACCTGATTGATAATGAACTTGGGCGCGAAGGTGTCCTTGGGCTGGTAGTTCTTCATCTTTTTCCCGAGCCTGTCCTCGATATCCTTGAACCTGTAAAAGCTTGCCTTGAGACAGGCGTAGCCCGCGACAATATCCTGCGGCGTAGTGATTATTATTATCTCATCGGCCGCAAGAGCAAAATCGAGAACGGTCGAATCAATGCCGGCGCTCAGGTCGAACACAACAACGTCATAGTTTTTACTCACTTCGCGGAAATTGCGTATGAACTTCAGCTTCTGGACATAAACGAGGTTCGCCAGCCTGTATTCGCCGGATTGACCTCCGATAAAATCGAATCCATACTCGGTGTCTGTGACTATCTCGAAGATTTTCTTCTCTTTGTTCAGGAAATCCATTAGCGTATGTTTCGGATGAATTCCGATCTTTACCCCCACGTTCGCGTTGCCGAGGTCGATGTCGATGAGGAGCGTCCTCATGTTCATCTCGGCAAAGGCGCAGGCAAGATTTACCGAGCTGTGCGTCTTTCCGACGCCGCCCTTATTGGAGATGATCGCGAAGATGCGGGCCTCTTTTGTCTGGGTCTCTTCACCCTGGATCTCTTCGCGGATTTCATTTTCCAGCTTCTTGGCATGGGAGTCGCGATAGTTGCGCGTGAAATACTGGAGTTCGATGGATTCGAGGATGTCCGCGGGGGTTGAAATGACCGGATTGATCTCAAGCTTGGCTGCTTTTGAGATTTCTTCGAGCGCGTCCAGGTCCATCGGGTCGCACATGGCGACGTCGAGGAATCCGTTGCTTGTCCGAACGGGGATACACTTGTATTTTCGGGCCAGATGTTCCGGAACCAGGTCGATCGCATTGGGTTGCAAGGGAGTTGTGAAGAGATCAACGTAGGGAATGTTCAACTGGTCGGCAAGCGCGTGGGCGAGGTTGGCCTCTTCGAGCATTTTCATCTCTATCAGGATCTCGCCGAGTGGCCTTAGGACCTCCTTCTGCCTTGCCAATGCCTCATCAAGCTGCTGCCTGGAGATGAGTCCCCGATCCAGCAGAAAATCTCCAAGCCTCGTGTTCACCGCATCTTCCTTTCCAAATCGTC
>CBFDAY010000480.1:0-2106 GCA_965602895.1 uncultured bacterium | reverse complement strand
CGAGTGCCTCCGCAAGGTCGCGCGGACACCGCCGTTAACTGAAAAAAAACTGAACTCCGGGGCGCAGTCGCAATCCAGTGGCCGCGCTTCTTTTTTTTGTGGCCGCCGGCCGGCAACGGGTCTATATTTCTCGGGCCGCGGAGGGCGTTTCGCCAATTCTGTTGCGATTATTATGACAACGACGACAGACCGTGGAAATGCTCTTTGTTTGAGGGGTACAGGTCCCGATAGATCGAATAACTGCTTTTATAGAGGTCAACGTTGGCCGGTATCGGGTCGGTTTCGTCGGATTTTTTGACCGCTGCCTTTGCCGCGTCGGCGCAGTTTTTGTAAATGCCCGCGCCCATTCCCGCCAGTAGCGCGGCCCCGAAGGGAGCGGCGTCGGTCACATTAAGCGTGCATACCGATTGCCCGAACACGTCCGCCTGTATTTGGCGCCACAGCGCGCTTTTCGCGCCGCCGCCGACCAGCACGATCTCGTCGATCCGCACACCAAGCTCGCGGACAAGCTCCATGCTGTCGCGCAGGCCGAACGCGACGCCCTCCATGACCGCGCGCGCCATATGCGCCTTGGTGTGCCTGAGGCTGAGCCCGATGAACATGCCGCGCGCATCGGAGTCGGCGTGGGGCGTTCTTTCGCCACTCAGGTAGGGCAAAAAAATCAGCCCTTCAGCGCCGGGCGGCACGGAGGCCGCCATTTCGGACAGAAGATCGTAGATATCGATGCCTCTCCGTCTTGCGACGTCCATCTCGGCGGCGCAAAGGTTCTCCTTGAACCATTTCAGGGACAATCCGGCCGTCAGCATGACGCCCATCAGGTACCACATGTCGGGCGCGGCGTGGTTCATGCAGTGCAGCCGCATCCGTTCGTCCACCCGATGCTCGGCCATCGCGGCCAGCACCACCCCGGACGACCCGATGCTGGACTGGACCGTTCCTTCCCGGATGATTCCCGTCCCGATTGCGGCACATGCGTTGTCGGCTCCTCCTCCGACGACGGGCGTGCCCTCCTTCAGGCCGGTCGCCTCGGCCGCTTCGCGTGTGATGCGGCCCGAGACCTCGTGAGAGCCCACCACCGGCGGAAGGATCGCCGGGTCGATCTCCAGCGCGGAGAGAATCTTCTCCGACCATTTCCGCCTGCCGACGTCGAACAGAATCGTTCCCGCGGCGTCGGAGACGTCGGTCGCAAGCTCGCCGGTCAGCCTGTAGCGGATATAGTCTTTGGCGATAAGCAGGCGCCTGAGCCGCTTGAAGTTCTCCGGCTCGTTATCCCGCAGCCATAGCATTTTCGGGGCCGTGAACCCCTCAAGCGCCGGGTTCGACGCCTCCGCTCGCAGAAGCTCGAAGCCGACTCGCTCGTTTATGGTTTCGCATTGGCGCGTCGTGCGCACGTCGCACCACAGGATCGCCGGGCGAATGACCTTCATTTTCTCATCAAGAAACACCGACGTGTGCATCTGCCCCGAGAGGCCGACTGCGGCGATTTCGTCGGCCTTGACGCCTTTTTGGAAAAGCTCCCTCATCGCCGGGCAGAACGCGTCCCACCAGTCCCGGGGGTTCTGCTCGGCCCATTTCGGATGCGGCGACGAGATCTCATATCCCGAAAAGCTTTCCGCCGCGACGCTGCCGTCGGGCCGCACGGCAAGCGCCTTAACCCCCGTCGTGCCGACGTCGACTCCCAGCAAGATCGCCATATTTCGTTTCCTTTAAGAGGACATTTCGGCTTTTGGCGTCATTCTCCCGTTCGTTCAGGACACTAACGTACCAGCACGGCGGAAAAAATGTCAAGGGAGCATATCAACCAGATATCCGCCGGATGCGCGCTATGGATTCCCGCTCCCCGATCGGAGTCGAGGACAGGTTTCGGGGAAATGACATTGAGGAAAAAGCGATCTAATAGACAACAGGGGAATTACATCGTGAGGAGGAACCAAATCTCTGCCCGAGAGTTTGGGAAGAATTCCCGGCGGAAGCGCTATGTTGAATTTCGCGCGCAGAAATGATAATATTGGCGTTAATAGCAAAAAGGAGAGGTGTACCCGTGCGATGGGCGTCACGGCTGCAAGCGAAAGGGTAAGGAGAGGGAATCTGGATTTGCCGGCGGGC
>CBFDAY010000479.1:0-2115 GCA_965602895.1 uncultured bacterium | reverse complement strand
ATGGGTTTTTCGGTCTGACTGTTGGTTTTGATAAGCAATGTTTCGGAAAACCCGCCCCTTGGGGGCTTGTCCGTCAATCTGACAGTCACCCTGTATCCGTTTGAGGCATCGTCCCTGGTCAGCTCGGTGGAGATGAGCGGGTTGGCCGACTCGATCGCCGTGATTTTGAAATCCTGTTGGTTCTTTGCGTACACCCGGATGTAACGCGCCGGGGGCAGGTCGTCTCTTATCACGCCGAAGTTGATGGAATTGGGAACAACGCGGATCGCTCCCGTCACCCTCCCGTTTATTTGGACCTGCAGACTCGGGTGCTTGGGATTGTCCGTCACGATCGTGAGCCTTTCCCGGAAGTCGCCTACCGACAGGCTGCCGTCAAACGCTATGTCTATGTCGTATCCGGCGACCTCGCCGTCGCTCTTTGGCCGAAATGTCGCTTTCAGGGCCGGCGAAGATGATTCCAGCTTGACTATTTTTGTCTCGTGATCGGGCTGATACAAGAATTCAATTTTCCGTTTGGACGGCTCATCCTTGTCGGCGAGCCAGTAGAGAGATCTCGGTTTAACCTCCACAGGCACTATGATATTTGCCGTTATGTAGAGTTTTATGGAAGGATTCTCAGGATCGTTTGAGTAGACGTCGATCCGCTTTTTATTCTTTCCGCTCGACATTCCCGTCCTGAAGGTGACCTCGATTTCGCCCTCTCCGCCCGGAGGAATCTCATTTTTTGAGAGCAGCGTGCCGGTGCAGCCGCATGTCGCTTTGACGCTATCGATGACGAGCAAAACTTCTCCGCTGTTCCGGAACTTGAAGATATGTTTTGTATCCTGCTTTTGTCCAAGGTTTCCGAAGTCGTGCACAAGCTCCTCGAAGACCAGCCTGGGAACCGAGGCGGCCGTCTCGACAGCGGCGGCCGCATTCGGAGCACTCTCGGATTTCTCCGGGTCCGCATGCGCTTGAGACAATGCTGCGATAATTCCAATTGCCACGATTACTAGAAAAATCCGGTTTCTCATCAATCGTTTCTCCGCTGGAGCCAAATTCATTCGATCAGGCGCGCTCTCCGAGGGTGCGTCTCTGTTCTGCGGCAATGAAATACAGGATCCTATTCACATTCTGCTTGTACTCAATGTCGGTTTCTATATCTATGAATTGCACCCCGAAATAGGCCTCGCGACACTCGGACAGGCGCATGCTGAAGCATACCCGGCCGACGAGGCTGATTTCCCCTTCGTTGCCTCGGAGTCGGAACCGCAGGCTCAGGCGCTTGCCCGGGCTTATGAGAAGGCTCTTGCCTTCGGGAATCCGAAATCCCAGGCCGCCTCCGCCAATGTCGGTCAGTATGCCCTTCTCACGCCCGCGGATGCGGCTCGTCCCGCTCTCGTCATCAGCGAAAATGCCCAGCTTAATCTCCATCGACTCGCTGTCGTCAACGGTCACCCGGTAAAACGCCCTTTTCCCTCCCGATAATATATCGTCGGGCGCTTGGAGTTCGAGCGAAGCCACAGAGGTCTGCGGATTCAACTGGAATCTTCCGCGGGCAACGACAACGCTGGTGAAATGGTTCTCATGGTCGGTTAACGTGAAAGAGACGTTCGCCTCACTACCCGGGCGGACGGGGACAATGTTTCCCTTCACTACCGGGGTCTCGATCATGACGACGGATTCCTCGGGGCTTTCCTCGAAACCGAGAAAGCGGCTCCGGTACACTGTCGGAGGTTTTTCCCCGACAAAACGCAGGTCGAGAGGAACATTCTTGGCGCATGCGCTCTGCAAGATCGAATCTACCGTGCTTTTTTTTCGATTTTCCGTATTCATCATACTTTCCCGAACCCCTTATTAAATTATAGCTGTTTTGGATATAACATTCAAGCGGCCCACTGCGGCTCGCAACGGGTCCGGCGTCGCAGCGTGGAACGGCCCCGGGCGCGTCGCCGGACACGTCTTCCTTTCAATTTTGCAGCGTGACTACCCGGACGCCATGTCGCCCATGCCGGATTGCTTGTAACACATGTGCCAAAGCAGCTATACTAACTGGTATCGCACGCTGAGGACTCTGAGGACTTGAGCGATCTGATCGAGGCAAAGCAGATCGCCGCTTGATGTAATACATGAGGG
>CBFDAY010000478.1:0-2117 GCA_965602895.1 uncultured bacterium | reverse complement strand
AAAGCTCGCTTGTCGGCAGCCCATTCGATGAGCAGTTCCTCTCCACGCTGCCGGAGGCCGTCGATCCCTGCGGCGAGAACGGGGAGTTTCACACCTTCGTATTCGACGGGCCGATATTCCGGCGGCGGATACCTCACGATATCGGCGAAGTCGTCCTTCGCGACAACGGCTTCTACTATTGCGACCTCGTGCCCGTCGTGCCCGCCGGGGCCAACTGATGGAAGAAAGGCTTTGTTGCAGCTTCCCGACGAATCTGTTATTCTGGTATACTCGTAAATTGTCGTAGGGCTTTGTTTAATTACGAGTAGATCAGGAGTATCAGCACAATGAGCGATCGAATCAATCATAACATTTCTCGGCGTACTTTTTTGGGCGCTGCCGGTGCTCTGGCTGTTTTTCCAGCTATCGTTCCATCGTCCGTATTCGGCAGAGGCGCTCCCTCCAACCGCATTACCATCGGCATGGTAGGCATGGGCCGCCAGGCTTTGTACGCCAATCTCAAGCCATTTCTGTACTCCGATGACTCCAAAGTTCTGGCTGTTTGCGACGTTGATAAGTGGCGCCTCGACCGGGCAAAAGCCGAGGTCGATAAGCATTACAAAACTAAAGACTGCCAGGCGACCACCGATTGGCGCGAGGTTGTCGGCCGCGACGATATCGACGCGATAATGAACTCGACGCCCGACCATTGGCACGTGCCGATCTCGCTGGTCGCCGTCCGCCGCGGCAAGCACGTATCGTGCGAGAAGCCCCTGACTCTTTCCGTCGCCGAGGGTCGTGCGCTTGCCGATGCCGTCAAAAAGCACGGCGTAACGTTTCGCACCGACAGCGAGTGCCGCTCCAACTCGCACATGCACAAGATCGCCGAGCTGGTCCGTAGCGGCTATATCGGCCGGATCAAGCGCATCGAGGTGGGCGTGCCCACAGGCGACAAGGCCGGCGGCAAGGCTGATCCGATGCCCGTGCCCGCCGAGCTTAACTACGACATGTGGACCGGCCCGGCTCAGATGAAGCCTTACACTCTGGATCGTGTCCACACGCCGCGCTCCTATGCGCGCCCGGGCTGGATGCGCTGCCGCGAAACATGCGAAGGCATGGTGACAAACTGGGGCACGCACACCATCGACGTTGCCCAGTTGCTCCACGACACCGAACGCACCGGCCCGGTCAGCGTCGAGGGAACCGGACAATACCCCGCGCCCGGCTCGGGAATATGGGGCGTCCTGCTGAACTTCAAAGTCCAATACCTATATGCCGACGGCGTCGTACTCGACTACCACACCGACAAAGGCGCCTTCATTCGCGTCGAAGGCGACGAAGGCTGGATCCACGCGCCGTGGCTCGGCGGCCAGATGTCCGCCAGCGATCGCGAAATCCTCACGACCAAACTTAAGGGCAGTGACATCCGCCTGCCCCAGCGCCAGGACAAGGAGGACTTCCTCTACGGCATAAAGAACAACGCCCCGACGATGGCCGACGCGGAGATCGGCCACCGCACGTGCTCGATGTGCCAGATCGGCCACATCGCCATCCAGCGCGGCAGCAAGCTCACGTGGAATCCGCGCACCGAGCGTTTCGCCGGCGACGAGAAAGCAAACCAAATGCTCCACAAATCCTACCGCGCCCCCTGGGACCTAAACATCAAGCTCCCCCGGGCCCGCTCGTGAGTGGATTTCCGGCAGTCGGAGTCTCCCGGCAGGTTTCTGTATCATGGGTGCTTGAACTCGTGCGTCGATAAATTGGCTTTTCGAGTAGACGGGAGACTCCCGGAACTTACCCGCCAACACAACAAAGAATAAACAATTTCTTTTCCAAGCATTGCACTCTCCTTCCTGACTACCTGCCCCGTTTGCTTTTCTCACCGAGGCCTGTTTTTCATCTGTCAACAGAAGGTTGATATGTAAATTTGTTTTGCAGAGCAGCCCCAGAATCATCTCTCACGCAGCAGGAACGCTTTGGCTCCAGGCGATTCCTTATCCTTCCAGCCGTAAAAGAGGAGCATCCCGCCCACAACGCTTCCATCGGATCTTGTCACCGGCTGAATGTTATTGTATTTCCAACCGGGATAGTTGGACTCGTCCGGCGTCAGGTCTCTTTGCTTTATCCATGAGTCACCC
>CBFDAY010000477.1:0-2131 GCA_965602895.1 uncultured bacterium | reverse complement strand
CCACGTTAAAACAGGAGGTAGGCGCTCATGGCGACAGGTACGAAGGACATCTACACTTGCTCAACATGCGGAAGGGTGGCAACGCAAAAGGGGCATCTCTGCAACCCGACCGACAAGCTGTTCACCTGCGACCTCTGCGGTGTCGAAGCCACCGATCCGAGACACATATGCGCCCCCAAGCTGGAGAAAATCCGCTACATCTGCGGCACGTGCGGCCGTGTGGCCGTGAGCCGTTCGCATTTGTGTACGCCGCGCACGATACCCAAAGCCGCTCCCGCCAAGAAATCGAAGGCCAAAGCCAAAAAGGGCGCAAGGAAAGCGGCAAAAAAGAGGGGCGGGAAAAAGGCGAAGAAATAACAGGGGAAGACAATAGACGCTTGTGAGGCGAGGGTTGACAGCCCTCGCCTCTTTCTAATATAGTCGGACATCCAGCGGCGCTTTTGTCCCAAGCGACACGGACTATTGAGGTGGAAAACAGATGGCAGGCGATCCGCACAATTCCGAAGGCCTGATCGCGATCGACGTCGGAGGCGGCACGCAGGACATTTTTGTCTATCTCGAAGGGCAATCGATGGAGAACTGCCCCAAGATGGTCATGCCGTCGCCCACGCGGCTGGTCGCGAAAAAGATCGCCCGCGCAACCTCCGAGCGGAGGCCCGTCTTCCTCTTCGGCGATACGATGGGCGGCGGCGTTTGCGCCGGCGCCGCCAAAGACCACATCGCCGCCGGGCTTCCTCTATATGCGACCCCGGGAGCCGCGCTCACTTTTCATGATGACTTGAAGCGAGTGGAAAGTATGGGGGTGACGCTTGCCGAGGAGCCTCCCGCCGGCGCGGTTCGCATCAGGACCGGCGATGTCGATATCGATGCCGTTCACGCCGCGCTCGGGGAATTCGGCGTTGAGCCCCCGGCCAATTGGGCCGTCGCCGTGCAGGACCACGGTTATTCGCCCGGTGTGAGTAATCGGGAGACGCGGTTCAAATGGTTCCGCGAGTTCATCGATTCCGGCGGCCGGCTCGACGGGCTGGCTTTTCAAGATCCGCCCGAGCTTTTCACCCGCATGTTCGCCGTCAAGAGGGTGCTGCCCGACGCCGTCGTGATGGACACCGGGCCGGCCGCGATTGTGGGCGCCCTGCAGGATGAGGCGGTCGGCAGGCATAGGGATGCCGGGCTTATTGTGGTCAATGCGGGCAACTTTCACGTGATGTGCGCGATGGTTCTGGGCGAGAGGATGGTCGGTCTTTTCGAACACCATACGGGGATTCTGAATCCGGCCTCGCTGAGCGGCATGCTCAAGCGCTTTCGCGCGGGTGAGCTGACCAATGAAGAAGTCCTCGGCGACGGCGGTCACGGCTGCTATGTCGACAAGGCCTCGATCGGCGGCTTCTTTGAATTTATTGCGGTGACCGGTCCCCGGCGATCGATCCTGCGAACCGAGGACGCGCACATGGCTGTTCCTTACGGCGATATGATGTTGACGGGCTGTTTCGGGTTGGTCGAAGCCGCTCGGAAATCGGGAATCATCTCAGGCTGACCGGACGGTCATTCCAGGAAGTCTTCTCCTCCCTCTATTCCCTCGCTGCCGTCGATGTCTTCATCGGGCAGGCTGTCCTGTCCGGCGACGCGCAGCACTTCCTCCTCGACATAGATGGGGCTCGACGCCCGCACAGCGATCGCGATCGCATCGCTCGGCCGGCAGTCGATTTTGATGATACTCGTATCGGCAGAGGGGTCGCCCTCCTGCGTCAGGATCAGGTAAGCGTAAAAGGTGCCGCCTTCGAGTTTGTAAACCTGCACGCTTTTCAAGGTTGCCTGGAAACCCTTTAGTATGGTCGTGATCAGATCATGTGTCATCGGGCGGGGCATATCGATCGCCTCCATGCCGTTTGCAATAGCGAAGGCCTCGGCGTTGCCCACCAGTATCGGCAGTATGCGGTCCTCGTAGCGGAGTATTACAATGGGCCTCTTAAGCACATCGTACATCACCCCGTCGAGCTTCATTTCAAGCATCGTCATGCAGGTTACCTCCCCGGTAAGAGTGACATGTCAATTATAACAACACAGTCTCGGAGAATGCAAGAACGCAATATTCTCTTCAGATTTCTTCTGGATGTCAAGGACAATCCGGATA
>CBFDAY010000476.1:0-2131 GCA_965602895.1 uncultured bacterium | reverse complement strand
TTGCCGGCGAACTCGTCCACGGGATAGCCCTTGCCATACGGCCCGCGAATGCCGACCGGCTGGCCCTTCCGGCACTCGTGCAGCAGCCCCGTGACGTGGCCCGCCTTCATGATGGTGATCTCCATCTTCTCCGTCATAGCCGGTGATGAAGAAGGCGTAAAGGGCGCCTCGCCTTCGCCCGGTAGCGTCAGCTCGACGAACTGGCCCGTGTCAAACGTGAACTCCGCCTCGGGCTGGATGACGAAACTTTTAATCGTGGGTGACTCTTCGATGATCTCCACGATCTCGCCGTTAATCGGTTGGTAGATGTTCGCTGTCATTTTGCAGCTTTCGCGACTTTCGAATCCCTGTCCCGAAGTTCATCATTCAACTTTTTGAGCACCACGCGGATGTCGACATCCCCGGCCTCGGCATCGACGCACCGGCCGCAGCCGACACACATGTCGATCCCATAGCGGTCGAGGAAATAGGCGAATTTGTGCATGAGCCGGTGCCGGAGCCTGTCACCCAGGACGCGGCGGGGATTTGCCCCCCCCGCCACTTCGGCGTAACCGGCCCGCATACAGCTATCCCACATCTTCGTTTTGGCGAAGTAGTCCTTGCGCTTCGTATCGTACAGATAGAAGCAGTGACACGTCGGGCAGACCCGAGTGCAGGCCTGACACTCGACACACGTTCGAGCCGCTTCATCGAACACGTCCGAATCGTATCGCCCTTCCACGATTTCTCGAACCGGCGCATCGAGCCGAAATTCGGCGTTCCTCTCCTCCAATTGGCGTTGGGCTTCCGTGCGCAGTCTTTTTCGCTCCGCCAGCAGGGCATCGGGGACATCACCGAACAGGTCCGCGTGTGTGAACAGGAAGTTTCTTCCTTTGGATGAACCCGCCTGGATGATGAAACCATCGGGAACGGCCGAGACATTCAGGTCGAATCCGCTCTCAGGGTAGGGTTTGCCCTGGAGAATATTGCAGAAGCAGCTTTCGCCGGGCGCCGAACAGTCCGAGGATATCGTGAACATCGCCTCCCGGCGAGCCAAGTACGATGGATCCTTGAAGTCCTCCTCCGCGAAGACTTTGTCGAGAATCTCGATGGAACGCAGGTCGCACGCCTTAAGCCCGAAGACGGCGTACGGCTTGACCTCCTCGGGCTCCACCGGTTGCGGAAAGACGGCCGCAAGCTCGCGCAACGGAAACAGGAATTCCTTTACAGGCGTACACATCCGTATCTCATTGAATTCGGCCTCTGTGCTTACTGCCGGATCGTATCGTTTGCACACGAGGTGGTCGCCGACCTGATACGGGATATACAGGTCCATTTTTTCTGCGACGGCATCGAGAAACGGCTTCAGCCTACTGATGAAGACTCTTTCCATCCTTCACCCACTTTGGCGACGATTCCAGGCCGGCCCACCTGCACGCTGCACGGCAGCTTCCAGCTCCCGCCGCCTGCGACCAAGCCTCAACCTCTTGTCTGAAAACGAGTTATATACACTCACTCAGCCCGCCGACATGTAGTACGGCAGGCGAGCCAAGTCCATCGCAATGTCAATCGTGATCACCTTGACGCGCTTGGGAACCGTGATGTACCGGGGCGAGAAATTCAGGATCGCCCGGACGCCGGCCCCGACAAGCCTGTCGGCCATGTCCTGGGAAGCGCCTTCCGGCACGGCGATAATTCCAAGATAGATGTCTCGCGCATCCAAGTCGGCTAACCGTGCGACATCCTCGACAAGCACGCCGGCTTTCCTTCGACTGATCTTCCTCTTGTCAATGTCGAAGGCCGCCGTGATTTCGAATCCATACGTGCGAAAACCGGGAAAGGCCAGCAGCGCGGACCCCAGATTGCCGACTCCCACCAGCGCCGCTTTGTGCCCTATGTCGAGGTGGAGGATCTTGGTGATGCGTCTGATGAGATGGCTCAGCTTGTAGCCGACGCCCGGTGTGCCGAAATCCCCGAAGTAGGAAAAATCCTTTCGGATCTGCCACGGGTTCACCCCCAGCATACCCGCAAGGTCCTTGCTGGATACGCTCTGAATCCCCTCCTGAGAAAGGTGCATTGCCCCCCGCAAGTACACCGGCAGGCGCCGAATCGTCTCATTGGGAATCCTGCGATACCGCATAGCACACCAGCC
>CBFDAY010000475.1:0-2133 GCA_965602895.1 uncultured bacterium | reverse complement strand
AAAAGGCGGAGCGATTATAACACAGCACGGTCAATACTTCAATGGGAACGCGACGACTTTTTTCGGCTGTCAAGGCCGGATTCAAATCAGGGGCTTTTCCATTTCCACGCGCTGGAGAGCCGGCACAGACCGGCGTGTAAAAAGATGCAATCCTGTATTTGACTGCCGGTTTGCCATTTTCCCATCGCAAGGTATATAATTTTCATTGAGTCAACAAGGATGGCGCTCCTTGCCGGCGGGAAACCGACATGCCTTTCATAAGAATCGAATCCGGTCCCGACACAGACATCGTGCACCCAATTCGATCCGGGCGGATCTCGATTGGGCGCTCCCCCGATAGCGATATCATAATCAACGACGACACGGTCTCCTCGCTTCACGCATTTATCACATTTCTCAATAAGACCTACTTCATCGAGGACCAGGGCTCTGCCAACGGAACGTACGTCAATGAGGTCCGCGTCCACCGCAAGCGGCTGTGCGACAAGGACGAGATCGTCATCGGCAAGACTCGGCTGACATATTTCGTTTCGGACGCTCCCGAAGAGCCGCGCGAATTCCCGGTGAGGCGAAGAAAATCGAAGGAAATCCTGCGGCGCTTCGATCCCAAAACGCCATCGCCCGAGAGCCTCGAGGCCTTAAGCCGGGCGCACGAGAACCTCAGGCGCGTCTACGAGATCAACGGAATCATTTCTTCGATCTTTGACATCGACGAACTCACCGGCAAGATTCTCGATATCATCTTCCCGCTCTTCGACGCGGACCGCGGCTACATCATGTTTGTCGAGAAGGAAAGCGGCGAGCTGCGGCTGGTCGCGCAAAAGAAGAGGCGGGGCGGCGCCGAGGATAAGTCGGAGGTCGCGTTCAGCCGGACGATCGCGCGGCGCGTGCTCGAAAGAGAGGAATCGGTCATCACTTCGAACGCGCCCGAGGACAGGCGTTTCAGCCGGAAGGAAAGCATTCTCGACGGCCACATAAAATCGGCGATGTGCGTTCCCATCCGCGGCCGGAAGGAGAAGCTCGGCGTCATATACGTCGACCATCGGGGCGAGGCCGGCCACTTTTCCGACGACCACCTGCAACTTCTGACGATGGTGGCCAACTCCGCGGGCATCGCCATCGAGAACATTCGTCTCTACGAGGAAAACCTGAAGATAAATGTGCTCAAGGCGGTCAACGAGGAGATGCGCGAGACCAACCGCAAGCTCATGGAACTCGAGTCATTGAAGGAAGACCTCATCAACATGGTCGTGCACGACATGAAGAATCCCGTGACCAACACGATGATGGGGCTCGACATGATCGGGCTCGACCCGGAGTCGCCGCTGTCCGAGCAGCAGGTCGAATACCTCCGGCTGTCCAAGCGCAACCAGTATAAGCTTTCCGAAATGATCAGCAACCTGCTTGAGATATCGAGACTCGAGAGCGGCGTCGTCGAGATCGACGAGGCCAGGCTGGACGCGCTCGACCTGATCAACCGCACCATCGAACGCCACACCGCGGCCCTCGAAACGGAAGAGAAAACCGTGAGCGTTTCGGTCGAGCCCGGCGCCCGATGGATAGCCGCCGACGCCCGGCTCCTGGAGCGCATTGTTTCCAACATCCTGTCCAACGCCATCAAGCATTCCTATCCCGCCAGCGAGATCATCATCGAGGCCGCTCCCGCCCCCGGGAACGGAGGCGTCGAGATTTCGGTCCGCGACTTCGGCGAGGGCATCCCCAAGGAGTACCACGACGGAATTTTCGAGAAGTTCTGCCAGGCCGGACTCAGGGAACTCGGCCGCAAGACCGACACCGGGCTGGGCCTCGCCTTTTGCAAGATGGCCGTCGAGGCCCACGGCGGCTCGATCCGCGTCGAAAGCGAGCCCGCCAAAGGCAGTTGCTTCACCTTTCTGTTGCCTAATGCGCTGCGGCAGGAATAGGGCGGCCGCATTCGGGAAATGCGGAAAAATAGCGGCATAGCCCTGGGATTTCTTACAATTTTTGAATCCGGCGACGACTATATAGGTAGAAGCAGGTTGCTGTTATTATCTTTTGGCTTCATAGATATCAACCCGCCGAATCATCGGCGGCTTGAGAAGGCGCAAAATCGATAATTGCGACAAGAATTCACTTAGTCCGCGAAGAGAGCAA
>CBFDAY010000474.1:0-2135 GCA_965602895.1 uncultured bacterium | reverse complement strand
ACGAGCGGGAAGAGGCCGTTTCCCTTCAATCAAACCCGCCACCCGACGAAACTCCGACTCCTTCCGAAGAGCCGGCTTCTCCGGCGGGAGAGGGTTTTTCTTCCCCTGAGGCCGCCGACGAGGTTGCCCGCGCGAGAGAGGGGCGGCCGGACGAGCTCCATCCCGACGACATGGTGGGCAACTACCGCATCGAGAAACTGATCGGCCGGGGCGGCATGGCCACCGTTTATAAGACCATCGATGTCGTGAATCAGCGGATGGTCGCCGTTAAGGTGCTGAAGCAGAAGTTTTCGTCCAGCCTGAAGGCTCTGGCACGGTTCGACAGGGAATTTCTCGCTCTCGAGTCGCTCAATCATCCCAACATAGTGCGCGTGCTCGACAAGGGAATCGAGGAGGGCGTGAATTATTTCGTTCTTGAGTACGTGGACGGCGCCAGCCTGTCGCGTCTGCTCCGTTACAAAAAACTGACGCTGAACACGAGGGCGCAGATTCTCCTTCAGGTTGCCTCCGCGCTCGATTACGCCCACCGAAGAGGGATAGTACATCGCGACGTCAAGCCCGACAACGTGCTGATTAATCGCACCGGGCGGGCGAAACTGGCCGATTTCGGGATTGCGCAGATAACGCAATCCGCCCTGCCGCTTACCTCCATAACGGTCACGAGCAGTTTCATGGGCACGGCCGACTATATGGCGCCGGAGCAGAGGGTGGACGCCGGATCGGTTGACCACAGGGCCGACATCTACGCCTTTGGCGTGATGTTGTACGAGACTTTCACCGGCAAGCTCCCACTGGGTAATTTCCCCCTGCCCAGCCAGTTGAACCCGCAGCTCGGCAAGCGGATGGATGGCATAATCCTGAGGGCTATGCGGCAGAATCCCGAAGAGCGGTATCAATCAATGTCCGAACTGGCGGGGGAACTCAAGAAGGAGCTGAGCGCATCCGGCCTGAGCAAGCTGAAGGCCCGGCTGGCGCTCATGCTCGAGACAAAGAGCTGGAAAAAACTGATAAGCGCCAGGGCCGTCGGCGCGGTTTCGATGCTTGCAGCGATTGTCGCCGGTATTTTCTGGCTGTTCTCGACGCTCGGCGGGCCGTATCCGCCGGGAACCGGCCCCAAACCGGATGACGAGGGTGTCTTCATCGACGTTCCCGCCAAGCCGATCGCTCCGGTCGCCAAACCCGGATCGGCCCCGGTCTCCGATGTTCCCGAAAATATGGCGCTGGTTCTCGCCGGCGGATTTATTATGGGGGCCGACTCGGAGTTCAGCAATGAGCGTCCCAGAAGGACCGTAAACATGAGCGCGTTCTATATCGATAAATACGAGGTAACCAATGCCGAATACAAGGAGTTCGTTGACGCCACGGGCCATAGCGTGCCCTACTTGAAGGCGTTCTGGGCCGAGCCCTTCAACTGGCGGAGCGGAACCTATCCTCCCGGCAAGGGGGACTACCCGGTCGTTCTCGTAAGCTGGAACGACGCGGCAGCCTATGCGAAGTGGGCGGGAAAGCGTTTGCCGACCGAGGCCGAGTGGGAAAAGGCCGCCCGCGGCGGCGACGGCCGCACATGGCCCTGGGGCAAAACTTGGGACCCCAATAAGTGCAATATCAAAGAAAGCTTTCTCAACTCAACCCAGCCGGTGTACCTTTTTGCCGAGGGCAAGAGCCCGTACGGCTGCTTCAACATGGCCGGAAACGTCACCGAATGGACCGCTGATTGGTATTCCGAGGACTACTACAGGCGCGCTCCCGACAGGAATCCTACCGGCCCATCCACCGGAAAGGCAAGGGTGGCCCGCGGCGGCGCCTGGGACAGCAATATCAATCTTTATGCCCGAACGGGCTACCGGTACTACTTCCCATCGAATAAAAAAAGCGCGAATATCGGCTTTCGCTGCGCCAAAGACGTAAAGAAGAAGAAGAAGTAAACACCCGTTGCCGCGTGATTTCCCCCTTGGCAAGCCAACACGCAGACGCCGGCGGCGACTGTCTCTTTTAACGGAAAGCAAGAACATGAAGAACAGCGTTTATGTTACTCGGAAGATCCCGTCGCCGGCAGTGGATTTGCTGCGAAAGCATTTCAACGTGACAATGAATGCCGAGGATCGAAACGCCCGCCGCAGCGAAATAACAGGCGC
>CBFDAY010000473.1:0-2155 GCA_965602895.1 uncultured bacterium | reverse complement strand
TCCTCTTTATCAAGATCGGAGACCAGGGGTATTTCGCTTACCCTTGAGGCTTCCGGAGTCAATGCCGCGATATCATCGCGCGAGATGTGCTCAAGCGCGAATTTGCGGGAACCGCACATAAGCTGGCGCAGACCCTGAGCGAGGCGCTCATAATACGTATACAGACCTATCGCTCCGGTCGGAATCCTGTCATAATCCCTGCCATACTCCCTCTTGAGTTCCTCCGCCGTAACAAAAATGGATTCCCTGGTGTGACCGAATCGTTCGAGGAAGATGGGCAGATGGTTGCTTTCTATGGTCTTTCCGATTGTCTTGCCGACCATAGCGGCGGCAAGAGGCGACCTGGCCATCGTTATCGCCTTGCAGTGCGGGGCGCATATGGCGAACCCCTTGAACATCTGGTCTTCCATCGTGAATCCGCCGGCCAGCGCCACGTCGGGAACATATTCTCCCTTTTCGGCAAGGCGGTCGCAGTACTCGCGCAGGAGCGACCACAGTTCCACCGTGGGCACGCCCCACTCATTCATCATGCGCCACGGGCTCATTCCGGTGCCGCCGCCGGCGCCGTCGGCCGTGAGGTAATCGATTTTGGCGAGTGAGGAGAACTTGACCGCGCGGGCAAGGTCGGCCGGCCTGTACGCGCCGGTTTTGAGCGTGACGTGTTTTGCGCCCGCTTTGCGAAGTTCTTCAACGCGTGCGAGGAAGCCTTCCTCCGTTACCATGCCAACGCGGGAATGCCGCTCGAACTCGGTGAAAACACCATTCCTGAATTCCTCTATCCGCGTGGGATCGAGCGGATCGGGCAGCACGACATAGCCGCGCTTCTTCAGGAGTTGCGCTTTTTCAAGGTCCTTGATCTTGACCTCGCCGCCGATGTCTTTCGCGCCCTGTCCCCACTTAAGCTCGACGGTTTCAACGCCAAGCTTCTCAATGGCATATTCCTGCGCGCCGAGGCGCGTGTCCTCGACATTCGCCTGCAGCACGATTTCGCCGTAGCCGTCACGCTGCCAGTCCTTGAAGAGTTTCACCCGGCGTTCGAGTTCGGGGGAGCTGACGACCCTTCCTTTCTTGATCACGGAATTGACATCCATGCCGCACACGTTCTCGCCGATGGTGAGAACGGTTCCCGCCAGCGCCGACCCGATTGCAAGGCCGTCCCAGTTTATCGCGGCCACATTCGTGGAGCCCAGCCCCCCAATGATAATGGGCGCCCGCAGTTTGATTCCCTTATCATGACCGAGTCTCGCTTCAAGATTGACGTTCGGGAAAATGGCCTTGTCGGAGTCCTCCTCGATTCCGACAGCGCCCACAGCGGTACCCATGATGTTGAAATGAGAAAGGTCGATCGGGTAATCCTTTTGCGAGGCCATGGTAGTGATTCCGAACGGCTGGGGATAGATAACTTCGTGGCCCCGGTATGCGCTCTTTCCGATTTCGCACATGCCGATACAGCCGTCCACGCAGGTCACGCACATACCACTGATCGGGCTCCAGTCGCCGCCTGTCCTGTTTTTTGTGAGAGTTGCGGCCGTTGCGTTATAACGTGTCAGGGTCATCCTCTAAGGCTCCTTTCACTCGGTGATGATTTCCAAATACCTTCATGTTTGCTTGATTTCTTCTCTAAAAAGCTTTGTGACCTCCAGCCCCGACGCTCTCAGAGCAACCGACGCAGACGGGGCATGTCTCAACGGGCGCATGGTTCTGGCATCCGCCGCACAAGCCGTTTATAAGACTGTCCGCCGTGCACGCGCGCTCGCAGACCGGACATATCCATTCGCATCCGCCGCAGTTCCGGCATTCGTCGGGCGTGTCCCCAAATGCCGTGGCAACTCTGCGCGATGTCCCGCGTCCGACGAATCCTATTCCGCCGGACTGCATCTGCTCTTTGCAGTACCTCACACATAGTCCGCAAAGGATGCATTCTTTGTCCTTTATCGTAAAACGGACTTCGTTGACGCCGAAGTTGGCGGCCAGATCCTGCAATGTCTTCGAGGTGGGACACGTTGAGACCAAAAGCTCAATGATTATCTTTCGCGCCTTCGTGACCCGCTCGGAGTTTGTGACAATCACCTGCCCGTCAAGCGCGGGAAGCGTGCAGGAGGCTTCGAGTGACGAGCGGTTCCCTTTCACCACTTCCACCATGCACAGACGGCAG
>CBFDAY010000472.1:0-2156 GCA_965602895.1 uncultured bacterium | reverse complement strand
CAATGTTTACCTTCATATTCCTACCTCTTCTCCCAGATTCCAAAATAAAATTACCCGCATCGCTTCATGCCTCCGGGCACTCAGCTAAACCGAATTATAACACCATGGCCGCCGCAACACTGTGCCCTCGCCGTGGAATCAACACGCACGAAACCATGGCGACTCGAGACAGCCATTATCAATAAATAGTAACACAGAAAGACCTTATTGTCAACAGCAAATTGCCGATCTGTGGAGTTGCGGTTTTGTATGGTAATGTACGTATGGCAATGTTATTAAATAAGATAAAACAGCTCTCAGAGGTATCGAAATCTACATGAACTCGAGCGGAAGAGGGGCGACCGTGTCAAAACTCGCATCCTGCCTGGTATGAGGCGTCCGTGCGGGGGCTTGATATTTCGGCTCAAATACATTGATTCACATGTCGTCAGTATCGGGCGAAATGCGGCGCGGACGCCGGGGAAAGCAAAAGTTACTCCTCGGCCCCGAACATACTGAGCACTTGCGCGATGTAGTCGTGGCTGTTTTCCTCTGCGTACATCAGGGCGGTCTTGCCCTCGCTGCTCCTTGCGCTCATGTCGGCCCCGCTTTCCAGCAAAGTCTGCAGGATTTCAACATGGCCTTCCCGAGCGGCGCCCATCAGCGGCGTCCAGCCCGCACTGTGCTTCGGGTTTACGGAAGCGCCTCTCGCGAGCAGGATTTCCACGAGTTCGGCGTTGCCGCGTGTTGCGGCGTAGGCCAGGGCGGAGGCGCCGTGGCGACCCTCCTCGTTTATGTCGACTCCCTTTTCGATCAGCAGTCTTGCGATCTCCGTGTGATTCGTCGATGCGGCGTCCCTTAGGGCCCGCCCGTCCGCCGTGGCGCCGTATTCGAGCAGCATTTCGGCTATCTCTGTGTGCCCCCTGCCTGCTACCTTGCTGAGACACGTGGAGCCGTTCCGGTTTTTCGCGTCCGGGTCGGCTCCGTGCTCCAGCAGTGGCTGCACGATCTTGGCGCGGCCTTCCCACGCGGCCCACATCAGCGGGGTTTCACCGTCCATCGGGCCGCCGCGGTATCTCTCATCGACCTTTGCTCCCTTTTCGAGCAAGACCTTTACTATTTCCGCATTCCCGTGCCAGACCGCGGCGTGCAGAGGCGTCCAGCCTCTGCGATTCTTTTCATTCACGTCTGCGCCGCCATCGAGCAGAACCCTGACGACGTCGGCGCGCTCCCTGTTCGCCGCGGCATAGAGCGCCGTTTGGCCGTCCTTGCCGTCCTTTGCGTTTGCGTCGGCTCCTTTTTCGAGTAGCAGTTTTGCGATTTCGGCATAGTCCCGCCTGGCGGCGAGAATGAGCGCCGTCTGCGAATCTTTGTATCTTGCGTCGACGTCGGCGCCGCCATCGAGCAGAATCTTGACCGTTTCAGAATGCCCCGCCTTTGCGGCGCCTATCAGCGGCGTCAGCCCGAACAAGGCACTCGCGTTGACGTCGGCGCCGCTTTCGAGCAAGGATTTAACGACCTCTGTGCGCCCGTTCTCCGAGGCGAGAGTCAGCGCGGTCGTATTGTTTCTCCCGGGCGCATTCGGGTCGAGGCCTGCGTCGAGGAGCAGGTTTACAACGTAGGAATCGCCCTTTTTTGCGCGGCGGATCAATTCATCGCTGCTCCGGGGGATTCGCAACTCTTCCAGTTTCTGTATCGCCACATCGGGGTTCTCGGCGTACGCCGCAAAGGGGAGAGCGAATGACAGCATTAGAACAAGGATGGGTTTGCGAATCATGATCTATCTCCTCATGGTCTCGACCGTACTGAGCCCTTGCTCATTGACGGAGCTATCCGCCCGCCTTACGCCTGACCTCGAAGCGAAATGGAACGCCTGGGAAGCCGTATTTTTCGCGTATGCGGTTTTCGATGTACCTGATATATGTTTTGTCGAGCGATTCGGCGCGGTTCATAAAGAGCACAATGGTCGGCGGGGCGATCGACGCTTGGGTCGTATACAGAAGTTTCGGATGGGCGCCTCTTTGCAGGCGCGGAGGATGCATGAGGAATGTTTCCTGCATGAACTCGTTCAGCTCGCTTGTGGGAATGCGTCGCGTGAAGTTAGCGCAGACGCTTTTGATTTCGTCGAATATCCTATTGAGTCGCAATCCCGTTTTGGCGGAGATGGAGATGATCGG
>CBFDAY010000471.1:0-2156 GCA_965602895.1 uncultured bacterium | reverse complement strand
CATCGCGTCGGGGAACGTGTCGAGGTCACCTATCGTCAGGTTCGCCTCTTCGCTCTTCCATTTGATACGGAAAAACACTTCTTTGCCGTTGTGCAGCGCTCTTATCCTGCTTTCCTTTACCATACCCAGATCCTTTTCATCGCGTGTGGACTTGATATAAGGAGAGGGCTGGTTTGCCAGGGGAGTGGTCGCCATCTCGATTTTATACTCGGTGGCGGCCGCCCACATGGACGAGTCGAGCTTCAAAAGCTCGTCTCTCGAAGCGGAAACTTTCTTCACGACAATTTGTCCAACTGCTATTGCGTTTTCAGCCATTAGTCATTGACCCCCTTTTATTCTTTTCCTCGCCAATCCTCAAGCCTTTTCAACCTCGACCGTCACCGCGCGGTCGATGGGCTGGGTACACCAGTTCCACCGGTAGTAGTGCAGGTGGCCGTATCCGGCGGCAAGATCGAGCCATTTTATCATACCGGGGATAGCCGTGTCATAGCTTTTCCACTTCTCGAACTGGTATGGCTCCCACGCATGGTAGACTATCACCTGCCCCGGCCTCGCCTCTTTCTCCGAACGCGCGGCGGACGTCAGCTTGACGTGTATTTTGAAGTCGTCGAAGTCGTTATGCACTTTCACGAGGTCGCCGTCCTTGATGCCGCGTTTTTTCGCGTCCTCGGTGTTCATGAACATGAACGGGCGTCCCTGGTGTGTTTTGGCCAGAGTGTCGTCGGTGATCCATATCGAGTGGATGCTCCATCGCTGGTGGCCGCTGGTCATGCGAAGCGGGTAGTCGCCGCCCATGCTCGGGTTGTCCTTGTGGACGGGGAATCCCTCGCCGGCCTCGAGGAACCAGTCGTGATCGATATAAAAGGAGATCCTCCGGTTGTAGGTCGGGTACGGGATTTTCTTCGGCCCGGTGTGGAACGTGAGCGGAACGATAGGCTCGTCGGGCTTGATATCGGTCATGAGATGTTTGGCGATGATGTCCATCTTTGAGATTCCCGTAAAGCGGACGATGCCGTCTTTGCGGAGAGTCTCAAGATTCGTGTCTTCGGGCAGCGTGCCCATCATGGCGCTCATCTTGAGCGCGTCGTCGAGCGTCTCGTCGCCGCTGTTTCTATTCAAGGTCTGCCGCTCGACCAGCTTTGTCATGTCGTGAGTTTTTCCTACATGGCCCTTGAACTTTTTTAGACCCCTTTCGGCCGCGAGCTCCTGCACCTTAACGGCCAGCAGGCGCCCGAATTCCCATTCCTCCTTGGCTTCGCCCAGCGGCGAGACCGCCCTTTCGGTCAGTGTCAGCCAGGGCACATGGGGAGTGGGGAAGCGGGTGTCGGTCTTTTCGTAGAATCCAGCGCCGGGCAGCACCATATCGGATAGAAGCGCCGTCGTGCTCCAGCGGGTTTCGATGGTGAAGATAAATTTCAGGTCCTTCCACATTTTGGGGTAGATGTTGTTCCACCAGCCGCGGTTCTTCCGTGCGGGACTCGTGCCCATGAAGCAGTAGACCTGCGGCGTCTGGTCGGGGGCGGGCCGTACGAGACCGTCCCACCATCCTTTGTCAAGCGCCTCGGTCATGTATTCGTCGAAGCTGCGCTTCATCGTCGGGCAGTGCCACTCTTTCTTGTTCCACGTATCCCGATAGTTGGTGTGGAAGTAATATAGGAACACCGGCGGGACCATGCCCATCGTTTCCCGGTCGGCTTTTTGCTCCAGGTTTCTCAGGAGAATCTCGTCCGTTATCTCGGGGTCCTTCGCCCTGAGCAGGTACCTGTCGAGTTTGGATTCGCCGTACTGCAGGAGGGTGCTCACGCCCCGTTTTTCGCGGATCATCAGCGCGGTCGCGCCGTCAAACAGCGACTCGCTCCAGCCGCGAATGCCGCCGCCTTTCTTGCCGACGCTGCCCGTGAGCGCCAGCAGCAGGCACATGGCGCGCTCCATCAGGTCGCCGTGATAGTACTTGGACGAGTTCCAGCCGACAAGTATCTGCACGTGTCCGCGCGCTTTCCATACTCTATCCGCAAGACGCCGGATCGTCTCGGGCGGCGCCGAGCATATCTTCGATGCCTTCTCGGGCGTGTAGTCCCGGTCCAGTAACTCCTTGAAAATCCCGAAGCCCGGCCTCACCTCGATCCTGCTATTGTCGTCCAAGGTCACGGTGTATG
>CBFDAY010000470.1:0-2162 GCA_965602895.1 uncultured bacterium | reverse complement strand
CATGCCCAAGCCCAAGGGCAAGAAAAACACACTGCCGAAGGTCGTCGATTCGCACATGCACATTAACTTCGGGCGTGACCGCTCGAAGGAGCTGGCCCAAAAGATCGGTCTCCGATACACACCGGCCGGTCTGCTCAAGGATATGGAAAAAAACAATGTCGTGCGCGGACTCGTCATGACCGTGCCCGGCATGCCCGAGACGGCGAGGAGATTCGTTGAAAAGCATCCGGACCGGTTCTGGCTCGCCGGCTCGGCGGACCCGAAAAGCCTGACCGACGAGGCCCTTGCGCGCCTCGAGGCCGACATGGAGGCTGGTGTCATCCGCGCCGTCAAGCTGTACGTCGGCTACCAGCACTTCTATCCCGACGACGAGGACTGTGTTCCCTTGTACCGGCTATTGCTGAAATACGATATGCCAGTCATCTTTCACACGGGCGACTGCGTGAGCACCATGGCCCGGT
This sequence comes from uncultured bacterium, assembly GCA_965602895.1. Taxonomy (GTDB): domain Bacteria; phylum Abyssobacteria; class SURF-5; order SURF-5; family SURF-5; genus CBDUSG01. The sequence goes on along the minus strand of CBFDAY010000470.1, from coordinate 1,701 downwards.
TGAAGTTCTCGCATCCGCTGAATATCGATGAGCTGGCGTTCCGTTTCCCCGACCTGAAGATCGTCATGGCGCACATGGGCAACCCGTGGCTGTGGGACGCGGCGGAAGTCATCTATAAAAACGAAAACGTGTACGCCGACCTTTCGGGCCTGATCACAGGGCTGGACGAGGAGTACAAGGAAGAGTACCGCAAACGCTTGCTCGATCAGCTCGAGAGCGCAATCTATTACTGCGGCGCGGACCACATAATGTTCGGCACCGACTATTGCCTGGCCTCGCACGCCGACTCGCTCGAATTCTTTTCCGGGCTCAAGATAAAGAAACCCGACATGGAGAAGTTCCTGTACAAGAACGCGCTCAAGCTTTATGGCAGGGGGGAGAAGATTTAGGTTCAAAGCGGCGGCTTGCCCGGGCGGATACGGAGAGCCCCGCGCGAGTCGTCAAAACCGAAAGGAAATTGAGAACTCATCCGGCAATGTCATTCCGGCTTGACCGGGGAATCTATTGGATTGAGAGGGATTTGGGCTGTGAGCGATTTTCAAAAGGTGAAAGGGAAACAGAAATGATTTTCAAGCAGATACCCGTGGGCATGATGATGAACTTCGTGTACGTGTTCGGCTGTGAGAAAACCAAGAAGGGAGCGGTCGTGGACCCATCGGCCGACGTGCCGGAGATACTGGCCTTCGCGGAGGAAAGCGGCCTGGAAATTGAATATATCTTTGCCACGCACGGCCACGGCGACCATGTGGGCGGCGTAAAGTCACTTGCCGACAGGACCGGCGCCAAGGTGGTCGTCCACAAGGAAGACGCGCCGGGCCTTGAGCGCGGAGGCATTCCGACCGACGTAGTTGTCGAGGACGGCGACAAGGTGAAAGTCGGCGAAATCGAGGTCAAGATAATCCACACGCCCGGCCACACGCCCGGCAGCATATGCCTTTTGGCCGAGGGCAAGCTGATAACCGGCGACACGATGTTCGTCGGAAACTGCGGCCGCTGCGACCTGCCCGGCGGCAGCATGGAGGAGCTATTCAACAGCCTGCATCAAAGGCTCAAGGTTCTCGACGACAGCGTCGAAGTGTATCCTGGCCATGACTACGGCGTCCGGCCGACCTCGACCATCGGACACGAAAAGGCGACCAACCCGACGCTCACTTGCAGCACTCTCGAGGAGTTCGGAATGGTGCCTTAGAGTTCGAATGGCCTCACTGCCGTGAAAAGAAACCCGGCGACAATTCAAAACGTAACAGCCACTTGTCATACTGAGCGAAACAAAGGTCTCTTGTAACAAGCTATTCGCAGTTCGCGAAATCAATGGAAACTTGTGTCTGTTCGTTTTTCAGGACTGCCGCTTGGTGCGAGTTTTGTTCGAAGTTACGCTATTCCAGATTGCAGAATCCCCGCATTCTTTAGCCAAACCTTCAGCCAAAAAAGGTGTTTCTGAAGAAGACGGCATCCGGTAGCGTGGACGCGTATCGACATTTCTTTTGTTTAGCCTTGAGGCGCCTCTTCGACCGGAAGATCTGAACCATAGCTTATTTGTGATCAACAGAAGCGTCTTTCTACTCTATCCTGCAAACTAGCCGGCATGCGCCCTATTTCCATCCGCAAACAGTGAATGGCTCCATGTGGTGCAATTTTGCAACCCGCAGAAGCCACAAATGGTTGCAGGCGTGCAGTAACTTTCACAAACCGATCGCCCCG
>CBFDAY010000469.1:0-2164 GCA_965602895.1 uncultured bacterium | reverse complement strand
CGCTTTCCCGCAAGCGATAAGAAGCGAAGCTCGGTGCTGGAACTCGTGAGGGACGCGCTCCACAGGATTTTCCGCGAGTGCCCTCCCATCGGGGCAAGCTCCCGGGCCGGCCACCGCCTTATCGACTGGGAGACGCGCGCCCGACTGCGCGTGCCGCGCGACGGCGAAAAAACGCTCGTGCTCGACGCCGCCGGATTCGCGCCTGAGGGGCCCGACTGCCATTCGCACCTGCTCGTGGAGGCTCATGGACTCGGTTGGGAGAATTTTATCGCCTACGGATTCAAGGGAGAACGGTTCTCGGGCTGCGGCTTCGGGCCCGGCACCGAGGGCGTCGTCATAGACCTTTACGACAGCACCGGCGACTACCTCGCCTCCGGGATCGACGGCATGGAGATAAACGTTCACGGCAACGCCCAGGATCAGCTCGCGCAAATCATCAAGTCGGGCAAGCTGGTAGTCCACGGCGATGTGGGTCAGACCTTCATGTACGGCGCCAAGGGGGCGGCGGTCTACGTGATGGGCAACGCCGCCGGCAGGCCGCTTATCAACGCCGCCGGCAGCCCGCGCGTCGTGATCAACGGGACATGCCTCGACTTTCTGGCCGAATCGTTCATGGCGGGCGATGCGCTCAACGGAGGCGGCTTCGTCGTGCTGAACGCGATTGAGTTCGACGACGACGGCAACGTACGGGAAATGCAGCTTCCCTACCCGGGCTCAAACTTGTTCTCTCTCGCTTCCGGCGGCGCCATATACGTCAGGGATCCGTACCATCGCGTCGTGGACGAGCAGCTCAACGGCGGCGAGCTTGTGTCGATGTCAAAAGAAGATTGGGAACTTATCCTCCCGTATCTCAAGGAGAACGAGCGCCTTTTCGGCATTTCGATAACGGAGCACCTGCTCAAGACGGGCGGTAAACAGAGGCGTCCCGAAGACGTTTATCGCAAGGTGCGCCCCGTCAGGTTGGCCGTCCTCACCGAAATTGACGACTCCGACTGAGGGGCTCGACTGCATTCGCGGCATGCCGGCATAGGCTTGCGCCCAAGCGGGCGAAGCCGACGGTCCCGCCCGAATACATTTTCCCGCCGCCCGCATGCGTGACCTGCCGGAAGAGGAATCGGATATGAGCGAGGTCAAGCGCGATGTGGCGGAGCGCTTTTGCGATATCTTTCGTTCGGAACGGTCCCGTGCTTGATTTTGGGGAATTTTGCGGCTAAGATATATCTGGCGGGCTGGTTGCCCGAATCGAGGGTTTATGCGAGCCAGGTTCAATGACATACTCGAGCAGATGGTGTTGCTCAAGGCATCGGATTGCTTTCTGAAGTTCCAGGAAAAACCGTTCTTCCGCGTCAGCGGAGACATAAGAAAGACCAAATTCGACGCCATCACCGACGAAGATATGCGCGGGTTCATGGAAAAGGTGATGACCGAATTTCAGCGCACGCGCTTCGCGGAGGATCCCGACCTCGATCTGGCCCATAACACGGACACCGGCCACCGGTTCAGGATCAATGTGTTCAGGCAGCGCGGCCACGTCGGCATGGTCATCCGGCTCATTCCATCCGAGAACCTGAGCTTTGATTTCCTCCATCTTCCGCCGATCGTGCGGGAGTTCGCGGAGCTGCCGCGCGGGCTCGTGATAGTCTCGGGCGCGACGGGCAGCGGGAAAACGACGACACAGGCCGCGATGATCGATCACATAAACACCAATTTTCGCAAGCACATCGTGACGGTCGAAGACCCCGTGGAATTCATGCACTACGACAAGAAGAGCATCATAAACCAGCGCGAGATAGGATACGACACCAACACGTTCGGCGATGCGCTCAAGCACGTCGTCCGGCAGAGCCCGGACGTCATTCTCATAGGGGAAATGCGCGACCTCGACACGATGCTGGTTGCGCTCTCGGCGTCGCAGACGGGGCATCTCGTGATCACAACCCTCCACAACGTCGATACTTCGCAGACGCTCGACCGGATCATAAACTATTTTCCGGAATACATGCGACACCAGATCCGGCTCGAGCTTTCGCTTTGCCTCCTGGGGGTCGTCTGCATGCGGTTGGTTCCCCGCAAGGACGGCCGCGGGCGCATCCCCGCGTTGGAAATAATGCGCAATACGCCGGTCATAAAAAAGCTGCTCCTCGATGGCAACACCAAGGCCATA
>CBFDAY010000468.1:0-2167 GCA_965602895.1 uncultured bacterium | reverse complement strand
AACGCTCAAGGCGTTGTTTGTCTTGCTCGGCCAATAGCACGAGGGCGGATCGACCGGAATCCCAATTCCTCACATATTCCCTTGAACGGAATATAGGGAATTCTCCACTAATTTCCATTCCCGTCAGATGAATCATCATTTTCTCAGCAGCATGGACTGTATCTTCAGCAGGCGGGTCTTCAGTTCGAGAATTGTCTTGTTGGGATTTGAGAAAATGTCTTCAATAAGGTCGTTCGATGAGCGAAGCCGCTCGCCAAGCGCAACGGCAATCTTGGAGACAATCTTGTAAGCGATGCGCGGGCGCCTGACGGCCAGCTTGTCAAAAGAATCCCTGTCTATGCGCAGAAGGGTTGTTTCCTCTATGCATGATGCGCTGGCGGAGCGGGGACTGCCGTCCAGGAACGCCATTTCGCCGAAGAAATCGCCCGCGCCAAGCTCGCCGAATTCCTTTTCATCTCCCGCGTAGAGAACCTTTCCGATGCGTATTCCGCCCGAGAGAATCACGAAAATGTGCCGAGATGTCTCGTTTTCCTGCAGCACATATTCACCGGGGGCGAATGTGTGCAACGTGCACGACTTCACCAGTTCGGCGATCTCTTTTTCGGAAAGCCCCGAGAAAAGACGGCTTGATTTTACTTCTGCGGGAACAAGAGATTTACTTGTCCGGAGCTTTGGGTTATCCTCTGAAACATCCAATTTTCAAATCCATATCAGGCTGCCGCGTGATGCGCGGGCCGGATGAAACAATAGCATTCATTTAATCTAGAATATCACACAGGCGCGAATCCAGCAATCAGCAAGTCTTCCCCTCATCTTCCCATTGCCGGCCGCGATCTGTCGTTTGCGCGACGAAGCAGGCGCAGGAGGCGGATTTCTCAAGGGCGCCTTTTATTTTGGCTGCATGGTCCAATGAGTCGGCCAGACCAAAAACAGCGCTTCCCGACCCGCTCATCAACGCGCCCCTTGCACCGGCGCCGAGGAGCATATTCTTTATTTCGCCGATTTCGGGATAGCGCGACATAACCGGCGCTTCCAGCGCATTGTAGAGGACCGCGTCGGCGGTTGCGGCTTCAGAGAACCGAGCGGGCGGGGCCAAGGCTCCGGCGCGAGCCCTCAGGCCGTCGGAGCATTCGTGGAACTCCTCCGGGTCGGACCCGGCACACTCGGGCGCATCGAGTATGCCGTAGATCCCGGCGGTCGACACTTCGAGATTTCGCGGCACGACCACGACGATATGGCTCGCCGGCAAAGGCGGCAGCGGCGTGAGCCTGTCCCCGATTTGCCAAGCCGCGGCAAGCCCTCCGGAAAGGAAAAAGGGGACGTCCGCGCCGATTTCTCGCGCCATGTCATGCAGCCTCTCCATCGATAATCCTCCCTGCATCAATTGATTCAGTCCGACGAGAGCGGCCGCCGCGTTTGAGCTTCCTCCGCCCAGTCCCGATCCGGGCGGAATGATTTTCCTGATTCCTATTCGGACGCCTTCATCGTAGCCGACAGCTTCCCGCAGCTTGGAAAACGCCTTTAGCGCGAGGTTGGATTCGCCTGTCGGCACGGAGGGGTTGTCACAGGTCAGGGAGATTCCGGAGGGGACGAGTTCCAAGTCAATGACATCGCATAGGCTGATGCTTTGGAATATGGTCTCGATGTTGTGGTATCCGTCGGGTCGCTTGCAGACAACGTCAAGGAAAAGGTTGATCTTGGCGTAGCTCTTTATGACGGCTCTTTTTGCCGCGCGAGTGTGTCGGTCGTGTGCGGGATGAGATTGGGCAGAGGTCGACATGCTGGATGGTCAGTTTGTCTTCACGAAAAGACCGCAATGGCACTTGCCGCTTTTCTCAATGTCTTCGCGATGGATGCGGCAAGGGCAAATGATCTTTTTGTCTTCGTCGGGGTTGCCGGTGACAAACATGCAGGGGCAGTATGCGCGCCCATGCTTCAGCTTGTTTTTCGCCAGACCGGCCACAATTGTCTCGACTATCTTGGAGTCGGGGTTCAGTCGGTAGCCCGCCTTCGCCGCGTATCTCTCCGAGCCTTTGAAAAGACGACTCTTTGACTCCTCAAGCGCTTTTTCGTCCAAAGATTCCGCCATCAGATATGCTCCTTGCCGGGTTCGGGGATAACTCCTATCAGGAATACGTCGCCAGTATTTTAGCAAATCGGCGAATCC
>CBFDAY010000467.1:0-2169 GCA_965602895.1 uncultured bacterium | reverse complement strand
CTCATGGAGGTGGAGGAGGCCAATCCGCTCTCCATAGGCGATATACCGGAGGAGACGTTCAGGAAGATAAGGGAAAGAAAGCGGGTCGAGGTCGAGCTGCTGTCGGCGCAGGAGCGGGTCAAGGGATTCGCCGATTTCGAGCGCTCATATACCGAGGAAGAGGCGATGCGCGAGGCGCGGCGATGCCTTTCCTGCACGGCGGGCGCCCTCGTGGACGAGGCTTCCTGCGCTTCATGTATGAACTGTGTCAGGATATGCCCGTTCGGTGTGGCCACGATGGAGAAGACGGCGATCATGCCGGAGGAGAAGTGCGTTACGTGCGGACTCTGCGCGGCCGAATGCCCCGCCGCGGCCATTGCGCTAAAGAAATTCGAGACAGACAAGATGGCCTCGGAAATCGCCCGGTTCCTGCGGGATGCGCGCGAGAAGGGCACCTCGGAGCACCTTATCGTGTCTTTCGCGTGCCTGTACGAGACCACGACCCGAAGGACGCTTTACGAGAGAAAGAAGGAGCTGCTCAAACAGGGCATCAACCTGATCGCGGTACCCTGCGTCGCCAGGCTCAGCCTGTCGGAGCTGCTCTCGCCACTGGCTCTCGGTGCGGATTCGGTGGTAATAATCGCCTGCGAGAGCACCGAGTGCCTCTACCCGGGTGCCGACACGCTGATTGGCAGGCGGGTCAGCAAGGCCAAGTCGCTGCTGGAAGAGATAGGGGTTTCACCCGAAAAGATAGACTTCTGGGAAACGAAGGGAACGGCGGAGGCCTGCTGGGAGGCATTTCTCCAAATCTCGAAGATAAAGGCGGGAGCCATTTGACAGGAGGAGAAGATGATAGTCGGTGAGACAAAGCCGATGAGCCAGATACTGGAGTTTGTCAAGGACTGCGAGAAAATCCTCGTAGTTGGATGCGGCGGCTGCGTCACAGTGTGCTTCGCAGGCGGGGAGGCAGAGGTAAAGACGATAGCGAACGTCCTGCGAATCGCGTTCCTGAAAGAAGGCAGGAAAGCCGAGGTAATCGAAGACTGCGTATTGAGGCAGTGCGAATACGAGTACGCCGACAAGATAGTCGAGAAGGCGAAGGAAGAGGGGGTTGACGCCATCCTTTCGCTTGCCTGCGGCGTCGGGGTGAACTTCCTGGCGATGAAACTCGGCCCAATCCCCGTGTTCCCGGGAACAAACACGCAGTTCTTCGGGGCGGCCGTGGAACACGGAACATGGGTCGAAATGTGCGCCGGCTGCGGCGACTGCATTCTCCATCTCACGGGCGGGATATGCCCGATTGCCAGGTGCACGAAGTCACTCATGAACGGTCCCTGCGGCGGCACGAAAGATGGGAAATGCGAAATCGACCCCGAGACGGAGTGCGGCTGGGTGCTTATAGTCAACAGGATGAAAGAGCTCGGGACGCTTGAGAAGCTGTCCCGGATAAACCCGCCACGTGACTGGTCCTTTTCTCACCACGGCGGACCGAGAAAGATAAAGAAGGACCTGGGACTTCCGCAGGAACCAGAGCCGCAAGCGGCCAAATCGCAAGGATAACTGGGGAGCAGGGAATGAAATCCGGCAGCAATCTCGAGAAGATACTGAAGGAAGGGCATTTTGCGATAACCGCCGAAATCGGCCCGCCGATGGACGCGGATGGGGATGTCGTGCGCGAGAAGGCGAAGATACTCGCCGGGTACGCTGATGCCTTCAATATCACGGACAACCAGACGGCCGTCGTCCGGCTCTCCAGCATCGCGGCTTCCGCGATTCTCTTTGGCGAAGGGCTCGAGCCCGTAATGCAAATGGTCTGCCGCGACAGGAATCGCATAGCGATACAGTCGGACATCCTGGGAGCGAGCGCTCTTGGCATAAAGAACTGCCTGTGCCTGGCGGGCGACCACCAGTCGGCGAGTGCTTCCGGCAGGCTCAAGGGCCATCCCGGCGCGAAGAACGTGTTCGATATCGACTCGATTCAGCTCGTCGCGGTGTTAAAGAAGATGCGCGACGAGGGGCTCCAGGAGGGCGGCGACCCCATCAAGAAAAGGCCGGCCCTTTTCGTTGGCGCGGCGTGGACTCCGGGCGGCGACCCGATTGATTTCAGGCCGATACGCCTCAAGAAGAAGGTCGATGCCGGCGCGGATTTCATACAGACCCAGGGTGTCTATGATGTCGAGCTTTTCAGGC
>CBFDAY010000466.1:0-2170 GCA_965602895.1 uncultured bacterium | reverse complement strand
TATCGGGTCATCCGGTTCCTTCTTCGGGACACGGGAATGCCACGGCCCTATTCTACAATCGCGCGGTCGGTGTTGTCCAGTCTCCGGCTCCTTGCCCGGCCCGAAGAGGCTGGAGTATAATTGCAAGAGGGGACTGTCCCCTGGCTCAAAACGATGACCAAGAAAGCGCTACAGGAAAAGGTTAAGAATTTCCCCGACAGGCCCGGCGTGTACCTGATGAAAAATTCGCGGGGCAAGGTGATCTACGTCGGCAAGGCGCTGAGCCTGCGCAAGCGCGTGCGCTCATACTTTCAGAAGGGCGATGACGGGCGCGTGTGGTCGCCGTTCCTTGCGCCGCACATAGCCGACGTCGAGTGCATCGTCACCGACACCGAGAAAGAGGCGATCATCCTCGAGGACAGCGCCATAAAGGAGCACAGGCCCCGGTACAACATCCGCCTCAAGGACGACAAGAGCTTTCTGCGGCTGAAACTGACGACGCAGGAGGATCACCCCCGGCTGTATATCACGCGCAGGGTGCGTCGCGACGGCGCGCTCTACTTCGGTCCGTATTCCTCCGCGCGGCCGGCCCGCGAGACGTTCCGCGTCGCAAACAACTATTTTTTGCTGCGAAAATGCTCGAATGCGGTTTTCAAAGACAGGGAGCGCCCGTGCATCTACTACGACATGCACAAGTGTCTCGGCCCATGCTGCGGGATGGTCGACAAGGAGACATACGCCGACCTGGTGCGCAGCGTGATAGCTTTCCTGCAGGGCAAAAGCGACGAGCTTATTCGGACTCTCCGCGAGCGGATGCGGGAGGCGTCGGACAGGCTCGAGTTCGAGCTGGCGGCCCGCCACCGCGATCAAGTCCGGGCGCTGGAAAGGACGGTCGAGCGCCAGAAGGTCGTCTCGCCCGACGACGCCGACCGCGACGTGTTCGGCATATGGCAGGACGACGGAGGGCTCGACATCGCCGTGCTCATCGTCCGCAAAGGGAAACTCGTCGGCAGCGAGCCTTATCATTTCGCGCACGTGCGCGTGCCGACCGAGGAGGCCCTAGGCTCGCTGCTCACGCAGTTCTATTCGCGGGGAAGACCGATCCCGAAGGAGGTCATCCTCCCGCTCGCGCCCGAGAACGCCGAGGCCTTCGCGCAATGGCTGTCGGATAAAAGGGGCGACCGCGTGAGCGTCACCGTGCCGGAGCGCGGGGCCAAGCGCCGGCTGATGGAGATGGCCCGCGTCAACGCAAAGACCGTGTTCGAGGAGCACCGCCGCGCCATGCTCGCCGAGGCCGACACGCTCGACGAGCTTGAGCGCGCGCTGAGGCTGCGCGCAAGACCCGAGCGCATCGAGGCGTTCGACATCTCGAACATATCAGGCGATCTGGCCGTCGGCTCGATGGTCGTGTTCGAGGACGGCCGCCCGAAGAAATCGGATTACCGCCGGTTCAGGATACGCACCGTCGAGGGCGCGGACGATTACGCAATGATGCGCGAGGTACTCGCCCGCCGCATGCGGCGCGCCACGACCGAGGGCCCGATGCCGTCGCTCGTGGTCGTCGACGGCGGCAAGGGCCAGCTCAACGTCGCGCTGAGCGTTTTCGACGAGCTGCGAATCATCGACCTCGACGCAATCGGCATCGCCAAGGAGAAGGTGCGGTTCCGCGACAAATCGAAGATCGCCATCCGTGAGGCCGACAAGATATATCTTCCGAACCGCAAGGACCCCTTGCTGTTGCGGCCGGGCTCGGCGCCGCTACATCTGCTCCAGCAGATAAGGGACGAGGCGCACCGCTTCGCGATCACCTACCACAAACGGCTGCGGACCAAAAGGCAGAGGCGCTCCGCGCTCGATGATATCGAGGGGATCGGCCCGCGCAGGCGCGCCATATTGCTTCGGAAGTTCGGGAGCGTAAAGAAGCTCGCCGCCGCCACCGAGGAAGAGATTGCCTCAACCCCCGGCATCCCCCGCCCCCTCGCCACCAAAATCAAAGTCGCCCTGAACCCCAACAAACCCGCCCCGCCAGGCGAATAGGAAGGAATCCGGCGACCTCTTTCGTAGCTAATGCAGAATTGAAGACGAAGCCTTCAGTCGCCGAGAGCGATAATTGAACAAGCGCAACACCGAGATCTTGTTGGGCGAGAAAATACTCAAGCTTTCAGCATTGCCGCCATTTGGCAATGATCCG
>CBFDAY010000465.1:0-2177 GCA_965602895.1 uncultured bacterium | reverse complement strand
TCGTACGGGATTTGCTCGCCCTCGGAATATCGTGAAAAGAGACTGTTGTGGGGCATAAACGACAGGCTCGTCACGGTGGTCGGGCCGTTTCTCGGCAAATTCAACCGGCCTTTCGATTTGTGGAAGATCCTGTTCCTCGGGATCAAGCCGGGAGACCGATTCGTCTACGAGCGGGTCCTGGTCGTCGGTGAGCGCAACGATGTCGCTTCGGCTACCGACACCATTTTCCACCTGTTCGGCACAGCGAGCGGCGACGCCGGCGTTGCGGGAAGCGTTGAGCCGGCCGACGCCGACGCGTCGATTATGATATTCGCGGCGGACGGCGACCTGCCGGTGACCCAGATAAGGCCCGAGCGGCAGGGCGAGCGCGCGGGCATGTTCAAGGCCCTCCTCCCGCCGGGGGAATACACGGCGAAAATACGCTCCGTCGGGCGCGACCCGGACCTTTCGACGCCGCAAATTGAGCCGATCACGAGGCGCTTCACCATCGGCGAAAATGGCTTTGCCGATATCGGGACGGTCAAGCTGCCCGAGCTGTCCACGTTGCTTGTGGAGGTGTTCGAGGGCGAAAGCCGACTGCCCGCGAGGGTGGTCATTCAGGGGGCTTCCGGAACACCCGACCCGGAGATGGGCTCCGACCTGCTGGGATTCAAGCTTTCCGGAAGACACGCGCCGATGACATATGCGGCGAATTGGGTTCTTCTCGACGGCAACGAAACAGCGCCCGTAGAGGTTGCGCTCAGGCCCGGCAAATACAAGGTCTACGCCACTCACGGGTTCGAGTATTCGGTCGCAGAGGCGGAGGTCGACATCGGCAAAACCGGCTCGAAAGCAAACGTCAAACTGTCGCTCGAAAGGGTCATCGACACGGCCGGCATGATGAGCGGCGACTTCCACGTGCACAGCGCGCACAGCATGGACAGCGCTTTTTCTCACGAGCAAAGGGTGGCCTCGTTCGTCGCCGAGGGGGTCGACCTGCTCATCGCGACCGACCACGACGTGTTGATGGACTATACGCCCGTCATCTCGAAGCTTGACCTCTCGTGTCGGCTTATGTCGATAGTCGGCGTCGAGTCCACGAGCACCCAAATGGTGAGCGCCACACCCTTCACGGTCGGGCACACAAACTTCTGGCCGCTTAGATATCAGCCCATGCTGCCGCGCCGCGGAATGATATACGACGAGGAACTCCGGCCGCGCGACCTGTTCGACAGCATCAGGCAAATCGCCGACGGCGACCCGGTGATCCAGATAAACCACGGACGCGGCGGAACGCTCGGCGGCGAGGCCTCCTATTTCATTGCGCTCGGCGTGGATTTCGACAAGCCCCTGGCGTATGATCCCTCCATTCCCCTGACCGAAAGCCCGAACAATATGCTCCTCGTGGCCAACTCCGCCGGAACGCGCGATATCGATTTCGATGCGATGGAAATTCTTAACGGGAACGCGTTCGACGAGTATCTCCTTCTGAGGGCCGACTGGTTCAGCCTGTTAAATCAGGGTTACATCAAAACCGGCACGGCCAATTCGGACACACACATCAAGGCCCAATTGGCCGGCTATCCTCGCAATTACATTCTGTTGAAAGACCCCGCGGCCGAACGCGCGGACAAAGAAACGCTCGGGGAACGGATCAAGAGCCAAAAGGTGTTCGGGACCACGGGACCGATTATCAAGGTTGATATTGGCGGGAAAGCCACGATGGGCGATATCGTCACCGCAAAGGGCGGACATGTGAATCTCAACGTCAAAGTGATGGCCGCTCAATGGGTACCGATCGATGAGATTCGCGTCTACGCCAACGGCGATGTCGTTGAGCTATTCAAGGCGGGCCCGCAATCCGAAACGGTGCGGCTCGACCGCAGCGTTTCGCTGACGCTGGATAAGGACACGTGGCTCGTGATCGAAGCGACGACGGCGCCGGAGCCCGAGTCGGGCGAGCCCTCGATTCCCGGCGGCCTTTACAATATCATCGCGCCACACTTCGCGCCGCTCGCATTCACTAATCCGATCTTGATCGACGTCGACGGCAACGGACGATTCGATCCCCCTGGAATTCCTTCCGCACCCGCGGCACAGGCGGCCTCAATTGTCTCCGATAAATGAGGTCGAGTTTTCCCGGTTGCGGAAAGGCCGCGGCTATGGAGCACGCGGGGCTGACCTGCCGGGAAGACATG
>CBFDAY010000464.1:0-2181 GCA_965602895.1 uncultured bacterium | reverse complement strand
TCATAAGCAATCGAAGAGCCATTGTTGTCTATCTGGGTGTATTGGGGGTGGCGAGGCGCATAGCGGGCCCTTGGAAGCGCGGCTCAGGCGCATCTTTTAATATTGCGGCTTTCATGGGCGATTTTCCTCAAGCGAAAGGCAGCTACGATTGTGGGGTTACTATTTATTTGAGATATGTCTCGGGCGATACAACTACGGCATGATATTAGGAAAGAATGTTCAGCGTCAAGCGGGAAATATAGTCAAGACCGGTCAGCGCATTTTTGTTTCGGCGTTGTATTCCTGGAGGGATTTTACGCTCAGGCTGCCGGAGATCAGCGCCGCAAGGCCGCTCGCGGTCGCCTCCGCGCCGGCGATCGTGGTTATGTAGGGAATCCGATAGTCGACCGCAGCCCTTCGGATGGCAAGCTCGTCGTAGACAGATGTCTTGCCGAGAGGCGTGTTTATGATAAGCGCGATTTCGCCGTTTTTCACGTGATCGACGATGTCGGGTCGGCCTTCGTTGACCTTGTAGGCCGTCTCGACCCGGAGACCATATTTTGCAAGGAACGACGAAGTGCCCCCCGTCGCCATGAGGCTGAAATCCAGTTCCCCGAGCCTCCGCGCTATCGGCAGGATAAGCTCTTTGTCCTTGTCGTTGACGCTTATCAGGACTTTTCCCTTCATGGGCAGATTGGAGTTCACAGCCAACTGGGATTTTGCGAAGGCGAGTCCGAACGAGTTGTCTATGCCCATGACCTCACCCGTGGACTTCATCTCCGGGCCCAGCAGCGTGTCCACACCCGAGAACTTTATGAACGGCAGGACGGCTTCCTTCACCGAATAGTGCTTGAGTTCTATCTCCGACGGGATTCCGAGTTCCTTCAGCGTCCGGCCGATCATCAGCTTGGCGGCCACTTTCGCCCATGGAATTCCGGTGGCCTTGGATACGAACGGCACGGTTCGCGATGCGCGCGGGTTGACCTCGATCACGAAGATCTCATCGCCTTTTATGGCGAACTGGATGTTGAGCAGGCCGACGACGTTGAGCGCAAGCGCAAGCGCACGCGTCTGCTCCTTGAGCGCTCTCACTTCGCGCTTGCCGATTGTGTGTGGTGGCAACACGCACGCGCTGTCGCCCGAATGCACTCCGGCGCGTTCGATGTGCTCCATCACACCCGCCACTATGACTTCCGTGCCGTCGCAGACGGCGTCGACGTCGATCTCGGTGGCGTCTTCGAGGAACTTGTCGACGAGGATCGGGTGGTCGGGCGAGGCCTCGCGCGCCAGCGCCATGTAGTCCCTGAGCTGCTCGTCGTCGTAGGCGATGATCATAGCTCTTCCGCCGAGCACGTATGAGGGACGCACGAGAACCGGGTAGCCGATCCGGTGCGCGATCTTCAGCGCCTCATCGGTCGAAAAAACCGTGTCGCTGGGAGACTGTTTCAGGCCGAGACGGTCGAGTATCTGGCGGAACAGTTTTCGGTCTTCGGCCGCGTCTATGCTCTCGGGCTGCGTGCCTATTATGGGGACCCCCGCCTCCTGCAGCGGAACCGCCAGCTTGAGAGGAGTCTGCCCGCCGAATTGGACGATAACGCCGTCGGGTTTTTCCTTGTCCGCAATGTTGAGCACATCCTCGAGCGTGAGCGGCTCGAAGTAGAGCTTGTCCGATGTGTCGTAGTCGGTGCTCACGGTCTCGGGATTGCTGTTGACCATTATCGTCTCGCAGCCCTCTTCCTTGAGCGCAAAAGCCGCGTGCACGCAACAGTAGTCGAACTCTATCCCCTGGCCGATCCGGTTGGGGCCGCCGCCCAGTATCATGATCTTTTTCTTGTCCGACGGCATGACCTCGCACTCGTCGGAGTATGTCGAATAATAATATGGCGTGTATGCCTCGAATTCCGCCGCGCACGTGTCGACGAGCTTGAAGGTGGTCTCCACGCCCAGTTTTTTGCGGGCCGCCCTCACCGTCATCTCGTCAGAGCCCCAGATATGCGCGAGCTGGCGGTCGGAGAATCCGAATTTCTTCGCGTCGGTGAAGAGCGCCCTCGCCTCGCCACCGGCCGCCGGGTCCGATTCGCCTTTGAGCGCAACCTGAATCCGCCCGTCGGCCTCGCGCAGGCGGGTCTCCATCTCGATGATGTCCTTCATGTTGTTGAGGAACCAAGGATCGATGTGTGTAAGCGAATGCATCTCCTCGAC
>CBFDAY010000463.1:0-2182 GCA_965602895.1 uncultured bacterium | reverse complement strand
AGGGTCGAAGTATGCAATGTTGACGGCAGGCTTTTCATCAAGGAAACCCGCAATGTCTACGACGTTATTATCGTGAACCTGCCCGATCCTTATACCGCGCTGATCAACCGATTCTACACCCTGGAGTTCTTCCGGGAATGCAATCGCATACTGGCTTCCGACGGAATACTCACGTTCCGGGTGAGTTCGGCCGAGAACTATATCTCGCCCGAACTCCAGCAGTTCCTCGGGTGCTTGAACAGGACGCTCGGCGAGGTGTTTCCCGATGTCAAGGTCGTGCCCGGCGAATCCAACATCTTCCTGGCGTGCAGGAGCCCCGGCATTCTCACACTGGACAGCGAGGAGCTGATTCAAAGCCTGGAGCGCCGGGGAATAAAGGAAAAACTGGTATTCATCAGGGAATACTTCCTGCCGCACCGCCTCTCGGAAGAGCGCAGGGAAAGGCTCGCCTCGGCGCTCGCGACCGCGGAGGCGAGGATAAACACGGATCTCGCTCCCGTGTGCTACTACTATCATGCCGTTCTTTGGAGCAAACAATTCGAGGACTTCTCCGGCAGGATTCTCGCCTCGTTCGCGCGGGTGCGCCCGTACTGGATCGCGGCCGTCATCGCGGCCTTCTTCGGGGCGGCGCTGCTTGCGCAGCGCCTTTTTCCGATGGCTTGGGGGCCGAAATCGATACTGGTGGCCGTCGGCACGACCGGGTTCGCCGAGATAGCCATCGAGATCGTCGCGTTGCTGGGGTTTCAGGCGATTCACGGCTACGTATACTACAAAGTCGCGATCGTCGTCACGGCCTTCATGATCGGTCTCACGATCGGGGCCGCGGCCATGGGTCGCGCCGTAAGGCGCGCCTCCGTCGGCAGGCGGGCGCTGCTGCTTGTGCAGGCGCTGGTCTGCTTGTATCCGCTGATACTGCTGGGCGCGCTCATCGCGATATCACGGGCCGACGCTTCAGATGTGGGCGCGCGGATGTTCGCGCTCCAGGCGCAAGTGGCTTTTCCGCTCCTCGCGTTTTTCGCGGGCTTTGTAGGCGGACTCCAGTTTCCCCTGGCAAACGAATTGTGGCTCGCCGAGATGCCCGGCGCCGCGCGAGCGGCCGGCTACATCTACGGGGCCGACCTGCTCGGCTCGGGCCTTGGCGCATTGCTCACGACTGCGTTGCTCGTTCCCGTGCTCGGCATACCGCACGCGTGCGTCACCGCCTCGCTGCTGAACCTCGGCAGCTTCTTCCTTCTTCTTTGCCGGCGGCGGGCCGCATGAGCGCATCGCCCATATCATAGAAGGTGACGCTCTCCTCCGTCCGCCCGATTCCCCTCAGAGCCCACACCCGAATTGAATTTTGTCGGTGTATCAACTATAATACCGATTGTCAGGCGTGAGACGGTCTAAGACACGGGACTTATCGGGGCCGGGCAAGGGCGACTCGATGGCAGAAATTCGAAAGAACCTGGGCGACATTCTGATCGATGAAGGCGTCTTGTCCCGCGAAGAACTCGACGATGCGCTGGAAAAATCCAGGGCGCGCAAGCTTTCCCTCGAAGACACCCTTTTCAAGCTCGGCTATATCTCCCGCGACAGGCTCGGAGGCCTGCTCGCGAAGATCCACGAATGCGAGTTCATCGACCTGTATTCCTGCAAGGTCGACAGCGAAGCCATAGCCGCTATTCCTCCCGATCAAGCCATAGAACTCCGGTCCCTGCCGTATGCGCTTGATGAAAACACGCTCTCGGTAGCGCTTTCCGGAGATTCAATCGAGGATCGACCGATCGGGGAGATTATGAGGCGGCTCGAGCGACTCTCCGGCAAGAAGATCCGCATCTGCCTGTGTAATCCCGGCCCGCTCAACGAGATGTTGTTGAGGTTCTGCCAGCCCGAGCCCAAGGGCGCTCCCCCGGCCGGTTCTTCACAGGGGGAGCTGGCGACCGTCATCCATTCGCTCAAATCCGACCATGTTGAGATAACCCTGCGCGGACAATTCGAAGAGCTTTACGATATCGGCCAAACGGCCCTGATCGGGGCCCGCTCGCACCCGTTCAGCCGCGCCGTCGCGACCACCATTGAAGAGGCCAAGTCGAAACTGGCCGAGTCGCGCAAATACGTCGGCTCAGGCTTTGAAGAAGAGGCGATCGAGATGGCCAAGCAGCACGACGTGAGGCTTCAACTGACCGGCGACGACCACATC
>CBFDAY010000462.1:0-2182 GCA_965602895.1 uncultured bacterium | reverse complement strand
GACCAGGCCGAGGCAGAAGACGAAGCCGACGAGGAGCTTCGTTACGCCGAAAGGCAATTCGCTGGATGTCCCGGCGGAGATTGTGGTGGCGAAGATCGCGCCCAGCGCGATAAAAGCCCCCGCCAGGATAGCCAGGACGAAGGTGCGCAGCGCCGGCGCTTCCGCCTTGCTGACTCCGATATATTCGGCGCGGCGCGCCATCTCCGGAGGGAGCAGAGCGTCTATACTCAGTTCTTTATTCATAGCTAGTTACC
The DNA here is from genome assembly GCA_965602895.1 of uncultured bacterium. GTDB lineage: Bacteria > Abyssobacteria > SURF-5 > SURF-5 > SURF-5 > CBDUSG01. The sequence goes on along the minus strand of CBFDAY010000462.1, from coordinate 1,928 downwards.
CCTCTGTTAAACCAAGATTGTCGACCACTAAACAATAACTCCGATGTTGCGCCCCGGCAAGGAACAAAGCTCGCTTGTGAAATATGTAACTAATCGGGTTGTGCAGGGTATCGCTGCGCTGTACTGAGCAGCACGGCGGCCGCTAGTACAAGCCCCCCGCCTACAGTTTGTATTGTTGTTAGGAATTCCCCCAGGAACATCATGGCCAGGAGAACGGTGAAGACCGGCTCAAGCGTGCTAAAAAGGGACGCGGTTGTGGGTCCGACGCGCTGCATCCCGGCCAAGAAAGTCCCCAGAGCAAGGATTGTGCTGAGAATTACCATCCCTAAAAGGATGAGGATACCCTCTGGACCCAAATTAAAATCCAGATTATGGGAGAAGGCACTCGCGAAGGTGAAGCTGATCGCCGCGCCGAGCGAAATCCAGACCAGGCTTACCCAGGGGCCTGCACGGCGGGTGAATCGATCGCTGCTGATGATGTAGGCGGCATACCAGATAGCTGAGCCAATGACTAAGGCTACGCCGATCAAGTCAATGGGAACGTCTCCCGCTCCATTAATAATTCGAACCGGGTTGAGCGTCAGGATCACTCCGGAAGATGCGAAGGCGAGAGCAACCCACTCTCGTGTGCTAAGTGTTCGCCGGTTCAGGAACCAATTAAAAAGGGCCACGAAGACAGGGTACACATACAACAGCAATGAGTTAAGCGAGGCCGAGTTTCGTTCAAGGGCAGCGAAATAGAGCGCGGATTGGCCGGCGTAGCCGACCGCGCCGAGCAGGATAAGAATAAACACTTGGCGGGCATCGAACAATAATTTGCGTCTGCGGAATAAAGCCAGATAGACTGCCAGCAATGCGCTGGCACCCGCATAGCGGAAGCTGAGGATCGTCATAATGTTGAGATTTGCATTGAAGGCGAGCTTCCCTAGAATCGAGAGGCTGGCGAACCCTGCGGCGGATACAGCGCACAGGCCCGCGCCGGTGAGTCGGGATCGATCTTCGTCGCTGCCTTTTCGTTGCATTGATGCAAAGAAAACGGGGGGTTGCTGTGATCCGCTGGTGGAGTCAGATGGGTCCATAACCATGAGTATACTTACGCTCTTTTTATTACCAAGTGAGCGGAAATAAACCGCGCAGGATTTCGCGGTAGAATGGACTTTATGTCGAGACAACCATGAAGGATGACGGAATGAAAGTTGATGTCCAATCGGAGCACAACCAGGGTCGACCACCCAGGCGGCGACCGGAATGGATTAAGGTGCGCGCGCCATCAGGTGAGACTTATAAGTGGCTGCGACGGATGATGCGTTCCAAGTCGTTACACACCGTTTGTGAAGAAGCCCGCTGTCCAAATATGGGGGAATGCTGGGGATCTGGGACGGCGACATTTTTGCTCATGGGCGATGTATGTACGCGCTCCTGCGGCTTTTGCGATATCGCAACAGGGCGCCCTGCACCGCTGGATTGGCTCGAGCCCGAGCGAGTGGCGCGCGCCGTACAGGCGATGGATCTACGCCACGCGGTTATTACCAGCGTAAATCGCGATGAGCGCGCCGACGGCGGCGCACCAATTTTTGCGATGGTTATCCAGAGAATCCGCGAACTGCAGCCGGGCTGCTCGGTCGAGGTTCTCATTCCGGACTTCAAAGGTTCCATCGAATCGCTGAAAATCGTTATGGATGCCCGACCCGAGATTCTCAACCACAACGTAGAGACTGTACAGCGGCTCTTTAAGAAAGTTCAACCGCAGGATCATTATGAGTGGGCGCAGGCGACGCTAACCAATGCGAAGAGCTTAGATCCGGATGTCCTCACCAAGTCAGGCATCATGGTTGGATTGGGGGAGACCATGGATGAAATCAAGGTGGTCATGGAAGACCTTCGCTCTTGGAACGTTGACATCCTCACCATCGGCCAGTACCTCCAGC
>CBFDAY010000461.1:0-2183 GCA_965602895.1 uncultured bacterium | reverse complement strand
ACGCCCGGCGTGATGCCGACGCCCGCGCTTTCGAGCACCTCGAACGCGAACTTCAAGGAATCGCCCGTGAAGCGCCCGGCGTTGGCAAGCACATAAAAAGCGCCGGTCGGCTCCTTTGCCACGCCGAAGCCGATCTCTCTTATGCGACGCACGATCAGACGGCGACGCTCGTCGAAGCAAGCGACCATCTTGTCCACGTCGGGCTGAGCCTCCTTCAAGGCGGCGATGCCCGCCCATTGGACGAACGTGTTGGACGCTATGAAGAAGTTCTGCTGCATCTTCTGGATGAGCCTCTGATACCTGGGCGGAGTGATGATGTAGCCCAGCCGCCAGCCGGTCATCGCGTAGAGCTTCGAGAACCCGTTGAGCACGAACGCGTTGTCGGTGTATTCGAGCGCCGAATGCTCTTTCCCCTCGTAGACGAGCCCGTGATATATTTCGTCGGAGACGACGACCGGCCCGATCGACGCGATCTCGCGGATGACGGCGGCATCCATCACGTGCCCCGTGGGGTTGGCGGGCGAATTGATCATGATGGCCCTGGTTCGCGGCCCGACACGCTCGCGCACGGCCTCGGGCTCAAGCTCGAAACCGGTCGCCTCGCGCGCGTCGACGAACACGGGCGAGCCGCCGACATAGTTTATGAACTGCGGATAGCATGCGTAGTGCGGATTCGGCAGGATCACCTCGTCGCCCTCCCCCAGCATCGAGCTAAGCGCGAGCAGTATGCCGGGCGACGTGCCCGAGGTGATGACGACGCGGTCGGGCGTTATGCCGACGCCGTATCTCGAATGGAAATACTCGCACACCGCCTCGCGCAGCGGGAGTATGCCGACACTGGCCGAGTAGTGGGTCTCGCCGTCGCGCAACGCGCGGTACGCGGCCTCCTTGATGCAGTCGGGCGTCGGGAAATCGGGCTCGCCCACCTCGAGGTGGATGATGTCGCGCCCCTGTCGCTCGAGTTCCTGCGCGCGCTCAAGGATTTCCATCACCAGGAACGGCGGTATGTCGATCGGTCGCTTCATGCAGGATTCTCCACACGCCCCTTACATGGAGATGGGCGTCGGGACGAACGTCAAAATAAGTATGATTGCGGCGACGGCGGCGACGAGCTTTCGCTTTCCGTCAAGGGGCACCTCGGGATGTATCGGCGGCGGATGTCGCAGCCCGAAAAAGAGGTTGAGAATTCCCCACACCGCCCACCCGAACCAGCCGTAGGCCCCCATGACCACAAGGATAACAACCATCACGCGCGAGATGTGGTAGTGCCATTTACCGAACAGCGCGTACGCGATGTGGCCGCCGTCCATCGATCCCATGGGCAGCAGGTTCATCATCGTGACAAGCAGCCCCAGCCATCCGGCCAGGGCGACCGGATGCAGGTTGATTACGTGTCCCTCGGGAACATCGGGAAAAAGGTTGTTCGCAACAAATTCCAGCATCAAAGATGTGCCGAAAGTCATCCCCTCCGCCATGCCGTGCGTCACCTCCGACATGCGCAGGCCGACTACGAGAAAGGGAATAGACACGACAAACCCGACGATGGGACCTGCAGCGCCGATGTCGAGCAATGCGCGGCGGTCGGGCAAATTCGACTTTATCTTAATGACGGCCCCGAACGTGCCGATCAGGGTCGGCGCCGGAATAAAATATGGAAGCGTTGCGTCGACTCCGTGACGCCGCGACATGAGGTAGTGGCCGAGTTCGTGCGAAAGCAATATGCTTATGAGCGAAAACGAGAACGGAATGCCCTTGTAGATGAGCCTCGGATCGCTCAGAGGGTTGACCTCCGCCAGCAACGCGCCCGCCAGCAGAGTCGTCAAAACAGTGGCCAAAAACAGGGCGATGTTGACACCGATCTTGTTCCCGGGCCGCGGACCCGGGGCGACGCCGGCGCTCTCGGCCCCTGTCGAATCTACAGGGGAATAGCGATCTGCGGCGGGAACTTCCGGTATGTAAGAATCCGGCTCCTGCTCATGATGCCGGTTTTCATCCATGCATAGAACCTTTCAAAAAAATAGGGGCTTCCGCGCTGATTCTAGCACAGGGCGCGCGGTCATTTCAATAGAGCGGAGCGTGCGGCCGCACGCTCCGCAGAGATGAGACAGCCCCGACTCTACGAATCCCACTTCGCGTGATTCCGTAATTCTTGGAACAGTGAATCCGTCCGATAATGTCATTCC
>CBFDAY010000460.1:0-2184 GCA_965602895.1 uncultured bacterium | reverse complement strand
CGGAGATAAGGGGATACAAACCCGTTGTCGAAGGACACATGGGACAGATAAAGCGCGCCGCGAAGCTGATAAACTCTTCTCATAAGGCCGTCATATACGGCGGCGGCGGAGTAATTATTTCGGGCGCGTCGCGCGAATTGATCAGGCTTGCGCGCACGACTAAAATACCGGTCACGACCAGTCTGCTGGGACTCGGAGGTTTTCCCGGTGCGGACGAACAATTTATGGGGATGCCCGGCATGCACGGCACACGTTGCGCCAACTACGCGCTCACCGAGTGCGATCTCATCATCGCCGTCGGCACACGGTTCGACGATCGCGTCACGGGAAACATCGACGAATTCGCGGTCGATGCAAAGGTAATCCACATAGACATCGACGCGGCCGCTATCAGCAAAAGCGTGCCCGTGGACATTCCCATAGTCGGCGACGCCGCGAAGATACTTGCAAAGCTTGTCCCGCTGGTCAAGCGAACGGACAACAAGGAGTGGCTGAAAAAAATCGCCGGATGGAAGAAGAAATATCCGCTCACGTACAGGGACACCAAAACGACGATCAAGCCGCAGTACGTCGTAGAGCAGATATATGAGGCCACCGGGGGCGACGCCATTATCGCGACCGAGGTCGGCCAGAACCAGATGTGGGCTGCCCAGTTCTACAAATACAACCATCCGCGCGGGCTGCTTTCCTCGGGCGGTCTCGGCACAATGGGCTACGGGCTCCCCGCGGCGATCGGCGCTCAGATCGGAATGCCCGATAAGGTTGTTTTCGACATCGCGGGAGACGGCAGCATTCAAATGAATATCCAGGAACTCGCGACGGCGGTCCACAACAAGTTGCCCATCAACATCGCCATATTGAACAACCATTTTCTTGGTATGGTCAGACAATGGCAGGAGATATTCCATGAGCGAAGATATTCCTCCACATGCCTGATAGATAATCCCGATTTCGTAAAGGTCGCAGAGGCGTATGGCGCGAAGGGCATGCGCGTCACAAAGAAAAAGGACGTCCGGCCCGCTATCGAGGAAGCGATAAAGTCTCCCCAGACCGTCATACTCGACTTCGAGGTGGCGCGCGAAGAGAACGTCTTCCCTATGGTTCCCACGGGCAAGGCTATCCGCGAAATGATCAGCCAGGAAATGACTGAGAGGCTAGCATGAAACACACCATTTCCGTTCTTGTCGAGAATCATTTTGGCGTGCTGGCCCGGATTTCGGGGCTTTTCAGCGGACGAGGCTTCAATATCGACAGCCTGTCGGTCGGCGAGACCGAGGACCCTGCGATCTCGCGCATCACGCTGGTCGTCGAGGGAGATGACTTAATTCTCGAGCAAATTATGAAGCAGCTCAACAGGCTTGTCGATGTGATTAAAGTTTTCGATCTAACCAAAGACGAATACATCGACCGCGAGCTTGCCCTGATCAAGGTCGATGCCGACTCCAAGACGCGCTCGGAGATTATGCAGATAGTCGACATTTTCAGGGGCAATATAGTCGACGTCGCGCCCGCTTCGCTCACCATCGAGGTGACCGGAACCGAGGAGAAGGTTCGGGGAATGATGAACATGCTGCATGACTTCCGCATAAGGGAGGTCGTGCGCAGCGGCAGGATTGCAATTTCGCGGGAAAATAAGGCGGCGCAGCACAAAAAAAAGAAGGCATGACGGGCTGCGCGAGCCGATTTTCACGCGGGGCTTGGCAAACATGTGGCGAGGATGCTAGAATAGTAGAACGAAAGCAAGGTCAACAGGGTGAGCCTGATGGCGCCTCATAAGATAAAAGAAGCTCTATGTCGTCAACGATTGTTGAGAAAATACTGGCCTCGCACGCCGGGACGGACAAAGTATCGCCCGGCGAGCTGATTAGCGCCAAAATCGATTTTGCGCTGGGCAATGATATCACCGCCCCGATAGCGATTGAAGCATTCAAAGAAATAGCCGCCCCCAAGGTTTTCGATCCCTCCCGAATCGCCCTCATCGCCGACCACTTCGTTCCCAACAAAGATATCGAGAGCGCTGAGCAGGTCAAGCGCATGCGCGAGTTCGCCCGCGAGTACGATATCGAGCACTTTTATGAAACCGGCAAGATGGGGGTCGAGCACGTGCTTCTGCCCGAAATGGGTCTGGTGTTGCCGGGCGACCTGGTGATAGGGGCCGACTCGCACACTTGCACCTACGGCGCC
>CBFDAY010000459.1:0-2187 GCA_965602895.1 uncultured bacterium | reverse complement strand
GAGTTGCCGAGGCGGCGACACTCCTCGGCATGAGGCTGGCATGGGTGGAGCCGGCGCTGTGGGATATCATTGGAAAGGCGGCCGGACAGCCAGTTTATCGGCTGCTCGGCGGAGGCGAGGGCAGGCTCAGGGCATATTGTTCCACGGGCGAGCTGCGCGACGCCGACAAGCGCGCCGAGGACCTGCTCAAGCTGCGCGAGAAGGGGTTCACCGCCGTGAAGCTCAGGTTTCATGATTTCGACTGGCGCAAGGAGATCGGGGTCGTCGCAAAGGCGCGGGAAACAATCGGCGGCTCGATGGAGATCATGGTCGACGCCAACCAGGGCTGGCGCGCCGAGCCGTTGATGCCCGGGCCGAAATGGGACCTTAAGACCGCGACCGACGTCGCGCGCGCTCTGGAGTATTATGACGTTTACTGGCTCGAAGAACCGCTGGATCGCATGGACTACGCCGGCATGCGCGAGCTGAGGGAGAAAACCAATATCCGAATATCGGGCGCCGAGATAAACTCGCGGTTCCAGGAATATGCCGCGCTGGTGCAAAACAGGTGCCTGGATATCCTGCAGCCCGACGCGACTTTTGTGGGCGGCATCTCAACCTCGAAGAAGATTGCCGCGCTCGCACAGGCCAACGGACTCGAGTTTGCCCCTCACACCTGGACAAACGGGATCGGCCTCCTGATAAACATGCACGTCATGGCGGCCGTGCCGAATTGCGGGTTCTGCGAGTTCCCGTACGATCCGCCGGGATGGACGATCGAGGCGCGCGACGGGATACTTGCCGAGAACATCGACATCGACTCCGAAGGATTCGTCCATCTGCCCGACAAGCCGGGCTTGGGAATCGCAATAGACGAGGACAAACTTGCCAGGTACGGCGAGAAATTCTTCGAATTCTGATCAGGCTTCGATATCGAGGCGGGAGCCCTTTTGACCGTTGGGATGTTCTTTGGCGGTTTTCGCCGCGTCTTTTTCGGGAAGCCCGTCCTTATCGGTTTCGTCCTCGGCGTGGGCCTGCTTCAGCTTTTCGGCGGATTGCCTGGAGGTTTCCTCGCCGTCGCGGCGGCTCTGCTCGTCGTGGGCAACATCGTAGTCGGTTTCGGCGGGATGCTCCTTGTGCTCGCGCACACCCCGCAAATGCTCGGCGAATCCTTCCATTTCAACGGTTCGCCGTTGCGAGTCGATATCGAGCAGGCGCCGAAAGTCGATGGGTTTCGGCTGCATTTTCCTCACCCCTCGTGGGGCTGATAATCTCCCCATTACTATTATCGGCAAAAAATGGGTTAAAATGTAGCAAAATGCTCCCTATTGATATTATACCGCATATTTCGAGAAAGGGGTCCCTGAAGGGTGAAAAAATACCTGGAACTGGCGAAAGAGGCGGCCGTCACCGCGGGTGAGGCGCTCCGGGAAGGCATCGACAAGATTGCGTGGATCGAGCACAAGGGAGAGATCAACCTCGTCACCGAAATGGACATCAAGTCGGAGGGCCTCATCAAACAGAAGATCGGCGAGGCGTTTCCCGAGCATCAGATTCTCGCCGAAGAAAGCGACGTGCCGAAGGAGCAGTCGCGCTTCAGGTGGATCATCGATCCGCTCGACGGGACCACCAACTACGCCCACGGTTTTCCCATGTTCTGTGTCTCGATCGCGCTGGAGATCGACGGCACAGTCGAGCTGGGCGTGGTGTACGATCCCACCCGCGAGGAACTGTTCACAGGCGTTCGCGGCGGCGGGGCCGCGCTGAACGGGAAGCGGATAGAGGTGTCGAGCGAAGCGGACCTCGACAAATCTCTCCTCGCCACCGGTTTCCCGTATGACCTGCGCACGAGCGAGGCCAACAATCTCGACCACTGGAACGCGATGATAATGCGCGCCCAGGCCGTCAGGCGCGCCGGCTCGGCCGCGCTGGACATGTGCTACACGGCCATGGGCCGTTTCGACGGATTCTGGGAGCTTAAGCTCTACCCCTGGGACGTGGCCGCCGGAGCCCTCTTTGTCGAAGAGGCGGGCGGCAAGGTGACCGACATCACGGGCGGGCCGTTCAGCGTCTACTCCAAGGAGATCCTCGCCACAAACGGCAAAATCCACTCGCAGATGGCCGACATCCTGAAAAAAGGAAGACGGCCTTGAAAATGGGGACATAATACTATTTTTTTGGAGCAATTCCGAAGGACTGATTTAGTAT
>CBFDAY010000458.1:0-2196 GCA_965602895.1 uncultured bacterium | reverse complement strand
GCCGGGAGCCGGAAGCCATTTTATCAAGTCGGCTCCGTGCGGGTCAAGCGCAAACCGGAAGTGGATGCCTGTCACTTTTCATGCCGCGGCATATATTGCGCCGGATTCGAGGCGGTCGAGCCTTTTGACTATTTGGTGGTGCCATGGTATAATCACCACAAGAACTTGGGGTTATTCGGCGATGTCACCACAAAAGCAGCTTATTGATCTCCATATGCACACCTTTTTGAGCGACGGCGCTCTTTTGCCGTCGGAGCTGGTGCAGCGGTGCATCGCCGCAGGCTACGGCGCAATGGCGATCACCGACCACGCCGATTCCTCTAATATGGACGCGCTCGTGGCGGCGGCATGCATTGTCGCCGAGGATTTCAATTCAAGAAGCGACGTGCCGATAAGCGTGGCGCCGGGTGTCGAGCTTACGCACGTCATCCCCTCCATGATCGCCGAGCTGACCGACCGGGCCCGCACGCTGGGGGCGCGAATAGTTGTTGTACACGGCGAGACGGTTGTCGAGCCGGTGCCGAAGGGCACAAATCGCGCGGCGATCGAGGCCGGCGTCGACGTGCTCGCGCATCCGGGCCTGATCACGAGGGAGGAGGTCGAGCTTGCGCGCGACCGCGGTGTTGCGCTCGAGATCACGACGCGCCGAGGGCATTCGATGACCAACGGGCACGTGGCGCAACTTTCCCGCGAGGCGGGCGCTTTGATGGTTCTTAATTCCGACACGCATTCGCCGGGTGATATTCTCACCCCTCTCGAAAGAGAGCGGACGATATTGGGGGCGGGGCTGGACGAGGAATTCCTCGAGAAACTGGCCGCCAATTCCCGCGGACTTTTTGACAAGCTTTTGGGAACGTCATAAGCTAAGGAGGTTGGAGATGAGGCTGAAGCTGGTTTTCACGATGTTTTTCTGCGCGCTCGTTTTCATCAGCGCCGGCTGTGCGCGAACCGCGGCCACTACGGCGGCCGATCCCGCGGTATCGGTCGAGGAAATAGCAACCGGCATGCCGCTCGCGCCCGATTTTCGAATCGCCGACATTCCGGTCCCGGCTGGTTTCGAGTTCGATCGAAACCACTCGTTCGTGTTCCAGAACAGTCAGATGGACGTGGGCAGGATCCAGTACGCCGGCAGGGCGCCCATCGCCGACGTCGCCCAGTTCTATCTGGACGAGATGGTGCGTTACAACTGGGCGCTGCTGAACGTGACCGAGCACGGGACGATTATGCTGTTTTTTGAAAAGTCGGGTAAGGCGTGCCAGGTGTTGCTTTCGCCTAAAGGCCGCACTACATTGATCCAGGTTTCGTTTTTCCCCAAACAGTCGGCGGCGGGAGCTGAATATTAAGGGATAGCAATGGCGACCGGTCCAAAGGTAACGAGAAAAGATCTCAAAGAGGATAAGGTATATGTAACGCTTGCGGAAGTGGCCGACGCTGTCGTCCGCTATCGCCTGCCCATCGCATTGGCCGTGCTGGTGGCGATTGCCGTGTTTGCGATGGGCTACCACCTGCGCGCGCGCTCCGGGCGCATGGCGACCGAAGCCTCATGGGCCCTGTATCAAGCGAATTTCATGGAAGCGTCCCCGGAGCGGACCGCCGCCTTGGAAAAGGTCGTCGCCGACTATGGCGGAACGCAGGCGGCGCGGTTTGCTTCTTTCGGTCTTGCGAACGCGCTATATGACGAGGGCAAATACGACGAGGCGCTGGAAGCGTTCCGCAAGTTTCTCAAGGAAAACGCCAACCATCTCCTTGCCCCTTCCGCCGCGGAAGCGGTCGGATATTGCCAGGAATCGCTCGGACAATGGAAAGAGGCGATTCAGACCTATGGTGACCTCATGCGACGCCGCCCGGATAGCCCCATCGCCGCGCGCGCGAGCTATCGGGCGGGGCACTGCCATGAGAAGCTGAATGAGAACGAAAAGGCGATCGAGGCTTATGAAAAAGTCCTCGAGCTTGCGCCCGAGAGCCTTTGGGCCGACTATTCGAACCAGCGACTGGCCTCGCTAAGTCCGGAGACCCACTCACCCGTCGAGACCGAACCGCTCATGCCCCCGGGCTTTGCAAGTCCGTTCACACGCGTTCCCCCGCCGCCACCCGGGAGCATACCCCCACCGGCCGAATAAGGGGATTATTTGGCTTCAGCACTGGAAGCCTCGGGGGGCAATTCCCTTCCCTTTCGAAGCCTGCCCAATAAAGGTG
>CBFDAY010000457.1:0-2211 GCA_965602895.1 uncultured bacterium | reverse complement strand
CATGCGTTTGAACTTTGCAGAGGCAGCTTTCAAGGTGTCTGCCGAGTGAGAAAACAACGAGAGAAGGGATGAGAGTCATGAAGAAGCTTCCTGACATTTTCCTGGTTTTGGCGATGGTCGCGCTCAGTCTTCTTGCCGCGGGCCAACTGCCGGCTTCCGTCGACGAAGCGGCGCCGACGACGCTTGTAAGGGTGGACGAGGACACCATCCAGGTCCGCCTCGACGACGGGGGCATAAGGATCGCCGTTCCTATCGAGTGGAAGACCAGAATGCTCCAATGGGCGCGAATGGAAACAAACATAGTCGATCTCAAAGGCAACCTTATCGCCGGCAAATCGGCCAATGTATTTGCATTCCGCAAGCGTCAAACCTACAGGGCCCTTCTGACGCCGGCGCCCGACCTGAAGAACCTGTCGCTTTACTGCGTGGAATACAGGCTTACACTCGCCGACGGGAGCATGCTGGAGGGAAGAAAGAGCCTCGCCGAATCGGTTGGCGTTCTCGAAACACGCCTCATCGGCTCGACAGAGTTCCTGGCGGGGAGCAATCCCACGCTGCGCCTGGTGGCGCTCAATCATGCAACGGGCGAGACCGTTTCCAACGCGGCCGTCACCTTCATGATCTCGGACGGCGAGAAGAAGACCGTCCTTTTCAAAGGGACAACCGACGGCAAGGGTACGGTGGATGCGACGTTTCGGATCCCCGAGAACATGGCGGGCCGACACACGCTGATCGTCAAGGTGCGCTCGCCGCTGGGCGACGACCTGATCGAGAACACGATCACGATAAGGAAAGACCATAAGATACTGCTCACCACCGATAAGCCGCTCTATCAGCCGGGGCAAACGATTCACATTCGCAGCCTCTCGCTTTCGGCCGCAACCCTCAAGCCCGCGGCGAATTCGGACGCGACGATCGAAGTGCAGGACGCCAAGGGGAACAAGGTGTTCAAGCGCTCGATGAAAACCGACCGCTTCGGCATAGCCGCGGCGGATTTCGTCCTCGCCGACGAGGTCAACGCCGGCCTTTACAAGGTGCGCGTCATCCTCGGAGAGACGGCGGTCGAAAAAGACGTCACCGTGAAACGCTATGTGCTCCCGAAATTCAAAATCACTCTGACGACCGACAAAGACTACTACCTGCCGGGCGAGACGCTGCGCGGCGAAGCGCAGACCGACTACTTCTTCGGCAAGCCCGTCACGGACGGCGTAGTCATTGTCAAGCTCTCGAAGTTCGATGTGGCGTTTGCCGAGTTTGCCCGAATCGAAGGGAAAACCGATTCCTCCGGACACTACTCGTTTGAGATAAGGCTGCCTTCGTACTTCGTCGGGCAGCCACTCCAGCAGGGTAAGGCGTTCGTGAAGGTCGACGTGCGAATCGTTGACGGCGCCGACCACAAGCAGGAGATAACCCGCAACATCAACATAGCATCCGATCCGCTGAGCGTCGTGGCCGTCCCTGAAAGCGGAACGATTATCCCCGGCATCGAGAACATCATCTACATCATGGCGACCTATCCCGACGGCACGCCCGCGCGCGCCGACATCGAGGTCCGCGTGGGCCCGACAGTCCCGTCCATCGCGGGATTGAGAACGGATGATCTGGGTATCACGAGCATCAGGGTCACGCCCGAGAGCGACAGGCTTGACCTGACCATAAAGGCCCGCGACGACCGCGGCGCCCGCACAACCAAAAGGTTCACGCTGCAGGCCAGGCCCGCCGAGCATCACATCCTGCTTCGTACCGACCAGGCGCTGTACAAGGTGGGCGACACGATCGACGCCACGCTCTTCGCCACGCGCACAAAGGGAAGCGTGTACGTCGACATCATAAAGAACGGGCAGACCGTGCTGACGCGCACAATCGAACTCGAGGACGGGCGCGGCGGCCTGCAGGTGGCTCTCTCGCCCGATCTCTCGGGCAGCATCCAGATGAATGCGTATCAGATAACTCCCTCCTCCGACATCATCCGCGATTCGCGACTCCTGTACGTGAATCCCGCGAACGACTTGACAATCGACGTAAAGCTCGACCGGGAGACGTACCGGCCCGGCGAGGACGCGAACATCCATTTCACCGTTCGCGACAAGGCGGGGCATCCCGTGCTCGCGGCGCTGGGGATCAGCATCGTCGACGAGAGCGTTTTCGCGCTGCAGGAGATGCAGCCCGGGCTCGAGAAGATATATTTCACGCTCGAAAAGGAGCTGATGA
>CBFDAY010000456.1:0-2221 GCA_965602895.1 uncultured bacterium | reverse complement strand
AGGCGAAATCGACAACGCATTTTGCGCCGTCAGGCCGCCCGGCCATCATGCGGAAACCGACCGCGCAATGGGCTTTTGCCTCTTTAACAACATCGCAATCACGGCGCGCTATCTGCAGCGTGCGCGAGGAGTCGGAAAAATCCTCATAATCGATTGGGACGTCCATCACGGAAACGGGACCCAGCAGATATTCTACGAAGACCCGACGGTTCTGTTGTTCAGTTCCCATCAATACCCATATTATCCCGGAACGGGCGGCATGGAAGAGGGGGGAAGGGGCGAGGGCGAAACGTTCACCGTTAACGCTCCGCTGAGGGCCGGCTGCGGTGACAAGGAATATCAGGACGTCTACACTAAAATGCTTTTGCCGGTGGCCGACGTGTTCGAGCCCGATTTCGTGCTGATATCGGCCGGCTTCGACGCACACGAGAGCGATCCCCTCGCTTCGATGCGGCTCACCGACGACGGATACGCCGGACTCACACGGATAGCGGTCGAAGTCGCCGGAAAACACTCCGGCGGAAGACTGATCTCCATGTTGGAGGGCGGCTACGACGTCGCCCTCGGCTCGTCTGTCGCGGCACACATCGAGGTGCTATGCGGCCGGCGTTGAGCGTTGCGCTCGGCCGGCATCGCTTATGACCTCATGGAATGAAAGGCCCCACAATGCAGAGGACAGTTGATTACTTCGAAAAACCCGGCCCTCGGAACACCGATCGTTGCCTTGAAATAATGAGGCGGGCCGCGCTCGATGAGGGCATCAGGCACGTTGTCGTCGCCACAACGGGAGGCGATACAGGCGCGGCCGCTGCGGAGGCCCTTGCGAACACAGGGGTCAACGTCGTCGCCGTGACCCACAGCGCCGGGTTCAAGTCGCCGAACGACGTCGAATTGAGCGATGAAAACCGCGACAGGATACTGCGGGCGGGCGGCAAGATATACACGGGCACTATTTTGACCCATTCGCTCGAAACCTCGCTCGCAACTCAATTTCAGGGTGTCTATCCCACGACGCTGATAGCCCTGACCCTGAGAAGGCTGGGGCAGGGAATCAAGGTCGTTTGCGAGATAGCCATGGAGGCGTGCGACGCGGGACTTATGCCGGAAGGCGAGGAAGTCCTGGCCGTGGCCGGCACTGGCAGGGGCGCCGACACCGTGTGCATACTGCGCTCGGCGGCTTCGAAGAGATTTCACGAGCTCAAGGTGCTCGAGATATTGGCGAAACCCCGCGAGTAGCCGCCCTCCGGGGCGACAGCGCCGCACGCATCCAATCACATGTCGGGAGGAAATAAATGCGCCACCATCAGATACTCCGCCGAGAAGAAGCCCTGCTTGTGGTCGTCGATTTCCAGCAAAAGCTGCTTGCGGCCTTCAAAGAGCCGGAAGAATTTCTGCAAAACTGCATCAAATTCATCAAATTTGCGAACATCCTGGGGCTCCCGATTGTCTGGACCGAACAGTATCCGAAAGGATTGGGCCCGACGGTTGACGAGGTAAAGGCCGACATCTCCCACCTGCAGCCGATCGAAAAGCTCACCTTCAGTTGTTTTGGCGAACCCCGCTTTGTTGAGGCCCTTTCCAGACAACCTTCAAAACAACTGATAGTCTGCGGAATCGAAACCCATATTTGCGTGGCGCAGACCGTGCTCGACGGGATCGAGTGCGGGTATCAGGTGCATGTGATCGACGACGCCTGCGGCTCCAGAATAGAGAGGGATCATGTTGCCGGGCTGCGGAAAATGGAAGGCGCGGGAGCCGTGCTGACCTGCACCGAGATGGCAATGTACGAGATCTTGGCCAGATCCGATGCGGAGGAATTCCGCAAGATTCTGCAACTTATTAAGTGACAAATGGTTATGCAGCGCAAACAGGAAAATCTTCGCGCTTTTCGAGATTATTTGGGAAAACGGCAAGAAAAGTATTGACAAACCACAATGAACGTGATAGAATTTAGTCGCCTTGCCCTCCCAGAACAGGTGAAGTCTCCCCGCAAATGTTATCATTGTTGATCAAACTCAATTAGGCGCAGACAGATTTTTCTCCCCCCAGCAATTAGCTGGCGCGTATTGGGGTTGTTTTGTGCAGGGTGGGTTGGGTTTGGCGAAAAGATGATGATAAGAAAGGGGTAGCAGTATGCACAAATTGGTTCGTGGTCGCAAGGGGTTTACCCTTGTCGAGCTGCTGGTGGTCATAGCTATTATCGGTATTCTAGCTGCGATCT
>CBFDAY010000455.1:0-2242 GCA_965602895.1 uncultured bacterium | reverse complement strand
ATTCCGATGCCCGTATGTGGAGCTTGAGACGTGCACTTTCTCCAGGGAATTTCTCAGTCAATTTCCGGCGCGGGTCTTACTGGACAAGCACGTGATCCCCCTCGATTCCGGCAACGGCGACCTGCTCACGGTTACAAGCAATCCGTTTGACACCTCGGCTATCGACGAGCTGCGTCTGGCCACCGGAAGAGACTTTCAGATCGCCCTGGCGCCGCTGGCGGACATCGACCGATGCATCAAACAGTACTTGGGCGTCGGAGCCGATACCGTCCAGTCGATGATCTCGGAGGCCGGCGAGAACGGCTTCCAGGTCATCGATACGGATGCCGACGACGACATGGACCTGACCGAGGCGGCCGAAGGCGCCTCCATCATTCGCTTCGTCAATCAGATCCTCACCGAGGCCATCGAATTACGGGCCACCGACGTGCACATCGAGCCTTTTGAGGAGTCGCTGCGCGTTCGCTATCGCATCGACGGCGTCCTCCAGGAGGCGTCGGTGGCGTCGGAGGTTAAGCAGTTCCAGGCCGCCATTGTCTCGCGACTCAAAATCCTGAGCAAGCTGGATATTGCTGAAAAGCGTATCCCCCAGGACGGACGTATCAAGATTCGCATCGCCGACCATGAGATCGACGTCCGTGTCTCAGTAATTCCGATGCTTTACGGGGAGGCGGTCGTGCTGCGTTTACTCGACCGCTCCTCCGTTCTATTGGATCTGGAAAAGCTCGGCATGTCCGCGCGGGACCTCGATACCACGAAGATGATTCTCGAACGGCCGCACGGTATCATCCTGGTGACCGGGCCGACGGGAAGCGGCAAGACAACGTCGCTCTACGCGGCGCTGGCGCAGATCAATGACGTGCAGCGTAAGATCATCACGATCGAAGACCCTATCGAGTATCAGCTTCACGGGATCAATCAAATCCAGGTTTCGCGCAAGGCCGGCCTGACGTTCGCCAGCGGCCTGCGCTCGATCCTGCGCCACGACCCCGACGTCGTTCTCGTCGGTGAGATTCGCGACGACGAAACCGCTGAAATCGCCATCCAAGCCTCACTGACCGGGCACCTGGTTTTCTCGACGCTCCACACCAACGACGCCCCAACGGCCCTGACCCGTCTCGTGGACATGGGCATTGAGCCCTATCTGGTGGCCTCATCGCTCGAAGCGGTCTTTGCTCAGCGATTGGTTCGCGTGATTTGTCCGCACTGTAAAGAGCAGCTCTCAACCAGCGAAGTGATGCCGCTCAGACAGCGCTTCGGCGACGTATTGCCCGGCTCGCTTTACAAAGGACAGGGCTGCACTTCCTGCCAGGGCACCGGCTACCGGGGGCGGATCGGCATCTTCGAGATGATGGTAGTGACCGATGACCTGCGCTCGCTGATTATTGAGAATGCTTCGGCGCGCGACCTTCGCCGGGTCGCGTCGAGGCAGGGCACGACGAGTCTTCGCGAGGACGGATTCCGGCACGTGCGCGAAGGCCGGACCACCGTGGAAGAAGTCCTCAGAGTCACGAAAGATGACGCATTTGAAGGACAGACTCTTCCGGACGGGAGCCGAGAAGGGTAAGGGCGCGAAATGGCCACATTTACATACAAAGCGATCGACGTCAACGGACAGCAGATCGCCGACAAGATTGTCGCCCGCGACAGGGCGGCGGCTATCGACGAGCTTTTCGGCCAAAACCTCAATCCGGTCTCCATAGAGAGAATGAAAGAAGCGCAGCCCGAAGGGCTGTTCGCCCGGTTTGGAGGCGTATCCAAACGCGAGGTCGATGCCTTTACGCGCCAGTTGGCCAACCTCCTGGCCGCGGGCGTGCCGATGAGCCGGGCGCTGGGCATTCTCAGTCGTGAAGCGACGCGCATAGCCCCCAAAAAGCTCTGGGCGATCATCCACGACCAGGTGTCCGGCGGCATGTCCCTGGCCGACGCCCTGGGCCATCATCCTCAGGCCTTTTCACCGATCTATGTGGCGATGGTCCGGGCCGGCGAGACCGGGGGATTTCTCGATCTCGTGCTCGAACAAATCGCAACGTTCCGGGCGCGCGAGGCGGACCTCAAGAGCCGCGTGAGAGCGGCGCTGACCTATCCGATAATTTTAGCGGTGCTCGCCGCCGGTATTTTAGTCTTTTTGCTGACTTTTTTCATCCCGCGTTTTTCCCAAATGTTTTCCGAATTCGGCGGCTCGCTCCCGGCATTAACGCGCTACATCGTCGCCACAAGCGAGCTTCTGGTGAAGTATTGG
>CBFDAY010000454.1:0-2271 GCA_965602895.1 uncultured bacterium | reverse complement strand
ATTAGATGAGGTCATGCCGAAGAGCTTTGAACGGATGGCGAGGGAGGCGCGGTCACAAAATACATCCATGTGGCGTGTGGAGCAAAAGCATCTGGGTGTTGACCACGCTGTGATAGGGCGTCGGTTGGCCCAGAAGTGGAATCTGCCCCAGGAGATAGTCCTTGCGATATGGCTTCATCACAGCGACCCGGCGATTATTTCGGAGCATTTGCCGGCCGCTGGTATGGCTGGTATCGTCCGCCTGGCTGATATTATCACGCGACAGTGTGAGATAGGGATGTCGGGCAGTTTCGATTCGCCCGATTCGGTTTCGGAGCTAATCGAGTCTTTGTCGCTGTCAGCAGAGCAGATTTCAGGGATTCGCAGTCGGTTAGCGGGGCAGGTCCATCAAAGGAGCGAGTTGTTGGGGCTGGATGCACCGGGAGGGGCGGCGACATATTGTGAGCTTATCGGCGAGACGGCTGCTAAGCTGGCACACGATAACACCGAACTTACAGCGGCCAATCGTCAGTTACTGTCGAGCGGGGCTCACGCAAATTTCGTGAATGAGTTTCTGTCGGGCGTCAATGCCGATATGCCGGCGATTGATGTGGCGGCGGTATTTGCGAGCGGATGGCAGAAGTATTATCAGACAGGGCCGGTGTGCGTGTATATTCCGGGTGAGGATGATGAAGAATTTTTCGAGGCGGTCTTTGTCGATGATTCCGGGCGAACGGGGGCTCAACTGATCAAACGGGGCCCCGATGTGCCGGTTGCGGACGAACAATCGGGCGTTGAGTTTGCGATATCGGACGCGGGCGATTCTGTAAGGCCGCTTCTGGAGCAGCTCGAATGTGAATTTAACATAGGCAGGACGAAAACAGCACCTTTGCTCGTTGGAGGCAGAGCGATTGGGAGGATTGTTTTCGAGCAGCGCGGGCCTGGGGACCCCGGGGCGCAGTTGAGTGCTTTCGGAACGGCTGCATCGATCGGTGCGGGGATTATCGCTGTGTCGTCGGCGCGTCGTCGCCAGGAGGGTCTGGCGGAGCAGTTTGCGGAGCTTCTGGGTGAGCTGAGGGAAGGTCGCGGACAGCTTGCGGCAGTGAAATCGTTAGCGGCAATAGCTGAGATGGCGGCTGGGGCGGCGCACGAGCTGAATAATCCTTTGGCGGTGATATCGGGGCGGGTGCAATTGCTTTACGACGGCGAAGGCGATGAGGACAAGAAACAGATGCTCAAGCAGATTCAGGAGCGGGCAGAGGAAATAAGCCTGATAGTGAGTGACTTGATGGGTTTTGCCAGGCCTAAAGAGCCCACACCCAAAATGGTCTCGGTGCGGTCATTAGTCGATGCGGCGGTTCGACGAACGGCTAAGGCGCACAAACTTAAGGGGCCCGAAGCGGAGCTTATCTCGATTGACGAGCTTGGGGAGGTTTGTGTTGATGATAGGCAGGTGGCGGCGGCGATTGCGAATATAATTTCCAATGCGCTGGAATCATATGAGCCCGAGAGTGGGGCGATAAGTATAGACGGCGGTTGCGAGCAGCCGGAAGGCTTTGCGGCATTTGCGATTGTCGACAGCGGGCGTGGGATGGACGCGGAAACATTGGCTAAGGCGGCGCAACCGTTCTTTTCGTCTCGGCCTGCTGGGAGAAAACGGGGGATGGGCCTTGCGCACGCACAGCGGCTGCTTCAACTGAACAACGGCTCACTGCATTTAGCGAGCCGGCTCGGCGCCGGGACGAGTGTAACAATCAACCTGCCGGTCGAGTGATGAGCCGGTTGGGACAAGTACAATAAGAAAAGGGCTTCGGAATAAATCCGAAGCCCTTTGTCTTTTTTTTGTACGGCTAAATTCAGCCGGTTATGGTTAAATCAAGGTGTTAATCAATCATTTACTCCACTAAGTTCCATGACTTGTCGCACAATGGCGGAAGGCTCGGAACTCCAGGTCCAAACAGGTGAGCTCTATCATAAGGTAGTGTACAGAACAACCATTCGCCGTAAAGCGCTGCGATTTCTCCAAGGTCAACGAAGCAGTCCTCATTGGTGTCCGCAGCATCGTAACCCCACGCACCACACTCATTGTCCTCGACGTTGAAGTAAATTGTCTTCGCTTCACCCCAGCCGCCGGATTCTTCTGTGCCGATGACGCAAGGGTCTTGAACAATGTCGTAGCCTCTTGGATGTATACCTTCGACGCAGTATTTGAGGTCTTCACTGTATGGAGTAAAGGTGATCGAACCTTGAATCCACTCATCCCCATCTGGACGGCAGGGATCGTCAACGGCC
>CBFDAY010000453.1:0-2271 GCA_965602895.1 uncultured bacterium | reverse complement strand
TACTGAAATCGGGCGGTACGGGGACATTTCGAAGCAGGCCGCTCAGCTCGTCCAGAACCGAGCCCATGTCCCTTCCGCTAATATCGGCCGAGACGTTGACAAGGCGTTCCTGGTCTTTTCGCTCGATCAGCACGGGGCCTTTTCGCGGTCCGACGTTTACGACGTTTCTGAGAACGACGGGCTCGCCGTCCGAGTTGGTTATCGTCAAGTCGAGAATGTCCCTGAGGTCCATCTGTTCGGCGTCACGGAGCCTTACAAGGATACCGAATTCGTCGCCGGCCTCGCGGTAGTAGCCCGCCCTGGTTCCGGAGATGATGGTCTGAAGGGCGTTTGCGATCTTCGAGACGGTCAGCTTCATGTCGGCGGCTTTCTGGCGGTCTATGAGAATAAGCTCTTCGGGGCTGCCCGACTCCCGGCTGATTCTGGCATCGGTAATGCCTTCGACCGATTCGACAATCTCTTTGACCTGGATGGCCAGGCCGTCGGCCATCTGCATGTCGTGACCCCGAACTTCGACCTGGACTTTATCGGATCCCGACGTGCCCATGCGGAGCAGGAACAGTCCCTGGCCTGCGCGGGTTCGGACAATCATGCCCGGTATTGCGCTTAGCTTTCCTCGCAGGTCGTCGGCGATCTGCTCGCTCGACCTCGTGCGCTGGGACTGAGGCTTGAGCGATATGCGGACACTGCCTGTATGGCCGCCCGAACCGCGCCATCGTGAGCCGCCGACTGATGTGACCGTATTGCTTATTTCAGGCACGGATTCGTCGACGATTTTCTCGATGAGCTTGATTTTTTCATCCAGTAGATTCAGCCTGGTGCCGACCTGCATCTCGGCCTCGACCCGGACCTCGCCCTCATCCGTGCTCGGCATGAGTTCGACGCCGATGTACGGAGTGAGCATCAGGCTTGAAGTCAGCAGCAGCACGGCAATAACCACGACAAAGGCGCGATTTGCAAGGGCCAGGTGGAGAAATTTTTTGTAGCCGTTCTCCAGGGCATTGAAGAACCGCCCGCTCATTTCGAATATCCTGCCCCGAAAAGTGTGCCTGAACTTATCGTCGCTCGGAGCGGCGGGCAGGATACGGGCGGAAAGCATCGGGACCACGGTAAGTGCCACGGCGAGAGAGCATAAAAGCGCAAAGCTGACTACGATTGAGAGTTGCTTGAACATCACACCGGACATTCCTCTTACGAATATAAGCGGCAGGAAAACCACCATGGTCGTTAGCGTGCTGGCGATAACCGCGGAGGTGACTTCCTCGGCGCCGTTTACGGCGGCGTTTTCCAGCAGGTCGCCTGATTCCCGCATGCGAAAAATGTTTTCGAGCACAACGATAGCGTTATCGACGAGCATGCCGATACCGAGGGCCAGGCCGCCGAGCGTCATGATGTTCAGTGTAAAATTGCCGAAATACAGAAGCGCGAAAGTAGCAATAATCGAAACCGGTATGGCGGTCGCGATAACGATAGTGCTGCGAAAATTGCGCAGAAACAGAAGCAGCACAAAGATAGCGAGAATTCCGCCGTAGATCGCGGAAGAACCGACGTTGGTAATGGATCGCTGGATATAATCGGAAGTGTCGATAATCGGTATGATTTTTATCTGCGGTATATCGCGGTTGATGCGTTCGAGCTCGGCGAGCGCTCCGCGGGCGACTTCGACCGTATTTTCGCCGGACTGCTTGTTGATCGACATCCACAATCCCGGCACGCCGTCGACGCGGACAATCCTGGTAATCTTCGTCCAGGAATCCTCCACAAGGGCGATTTCCCTCAATTGAATCGGCACGCCCTGTCTGACCGCTATGACGGTGTCCTGGAGCTGCTTGAGGTCGGTGAATTCGCCCGGCGTTCTGATGGTGATCTCAAAATTGCCTTTTTCGATCGTACCGGCGGGAATATTTACATTTCCCTCGCGTATGCGTGCGATAATGGATTCGAGCGGTATGGCCAGCGCATTTATCTTTGTCGGGTCGAGATTAACGTGTATCTCGCGTTCGAGGCCACCACGGACATTGACGGCGGCCACGCCTCGGACGCGTTCGAGCCGATATTGCACCTGGTCTTCGATAATCCGCCTGGTCTGGACGGGGTCAAGGTTGCTCGAAGCGCCGAGAATCAGTATCGGGAAGCTGGCGAGGTCGTATTTTCGAAGCGTGGGCCGTTCGGAATCTTCCGGCAGATGGTCGATAATGCGGTCCAGACGGTCGCGGATATCGTTTGCGGCGGCATCCAGATCAGCCCCCCATGAGAATGTCACCCGGACCG
>CBFDAY010000452.1:0-2273 GCA_965602895.1 uncultured bacterium | reverse complement strand
ATCGACGCGAAAACCCGAAAAAGCCGTCCCTACCAGCCGCGCTTAAGTATATTCACCCCGCAGGCGACGCCCTCGGCGCGTGAGGTCCCGCCAAGTGTGTGTGTGAGGCCTGTCTTTGCGCCGTCGATCTGCCGCTCGCCCGCCTCGCCGCGAATCTGCCAGGTGATCTCGCAAACCTGCGCCGCGCCTGTCGCGCCTACGGGATGACCCTTCGAGAGCAGTCCGCCGCACGGGTTTACCGGAATGCGCCCGCCGATCTCCGTCTCGCCCTTCTCGATCATGCCCTTTGCCTCGCCCTTGTCGCAGAAGCCGAGGTCCTCGTAGTGAAGCAGCTCCGATATCGAGAAGCAGTCGTGCACGAGCGCGATATCGATGTCCTTCGGCTCGACGCCGGCCTGTTTGTAAGCGTCCCGGCCCGCGCTGATCGTCGGTCGCATCGTGGCGAGGTCGTGCTCGCTGGGCTCGAACGTCGCGCTTTTGAGGACAGTGGCCGCCACGTCCACGGGTTTCTCGCACAATGTTTTCGCCTTTTCCTTCGACATCACGATCGCGGCGGCCGCGCCGTCGGTCGTCGGGCAGCACATGAGCAGTGTAAGAGGGTAGGCGACCATCTTCGCCCGGATCACCTCGTCCATAGTGATCGGATCCCGAAACTGCGCGTCCGGGTTCTTCGCGGCGTTCGTACGGTTTTTCACCGACACCATCGCCAGGTGCTCGGTGGTGGTGCCGTAGAGTTTCATGTGGCGGTTAGCCGCCATGCCGAAGAAGCCGGGAAAGCTCAGCCCGAACTGCCCCTCCAGCTCGGCGTCGGCGCCGTTGCCGCCCATGCCCATCACCTTGCTGCGCCTGCGCTCGTCCATCATCAGCTCGGCCCTGTCCATCTGCATCTTTTCAACCCCGAGCGCCAATGCGACGTCGTGGTACCCGCTCGCGACCGCCGGCGTGTTCCCCAGCGACTTCGCCCACAACCCCGAGCGCGAGCGCCACATCATGATAACCGCTGGCAACCGCCATCACCGCCTCGCGAAAGGCTGCGCTCGCGCTGGCGCATGCGTTGCTCACGGTGGTTATCGGTATGTCGCCCATGCCGATGGGCGCAAGAACGACCTCCCCGAGAATCGTGAATCCCTGTTTGCAAAACGCGCCTGCGCCGACGTTGCCGACGTACGCGACTTCGACATCCTTATGGCCTATGCCCGCGTCGGTGACCGCCTTGTAGACCGCCTCCTCGGCCAGCCATCGAGGCTCTTTGTCGAGATATTTCCCGAACTTTGTCATCCCCACTCCGACTACGCAGACTTCCCGCATCGCAAGGTCTCCTCTATTTGACCGGCCTGAATTTATATCCGATGAAATCGACCGCGCCGACCTCCATGCCGAAATCCATCTCGCGCATGGGTGTCACGACAAGCTCGACCTCGCGTCCGATGTCGAGTGTCTCTGTCGGGTCGTCTCCGAGGTCGTCAAATATCGCGAACACCCTGATTCCCTCGGGCAAGTCGACATAGCCGATCGGATGCTCTCCCATCATGTATGAAACCGTCCACGAAAAAATCTTGCCGCGCCGGCCAAGGGCGACCTCCTCCATTTCCTCCCAACTGTAACATTCCGAGCAGAGCCGTTGCGAGGGGAAATGCAGCTTGCCGCATTTTTTGCATTTCGATGCGACCAGCGAGCTGTCGGGCGACAACGGCTTTGTGAGCGCGCCGCGCAAGAATTCCCTGTCGATTCCAAATGGTTCGGCCATGATAGTCTCCTTGTAAATGGCGCTTTTTGTGGATTCTCCAAAAGACCATTCAACAACGCGATTTTTCGCTTGACAATGAGGAATTGCGCAAATATAATTGAGCATATCTCAATAATGAATGAATGTCAAACTGTCTGTGAAGTAACTCCACAAAATTCTGTCGGCGTAAATGTTGAGATAACTTAGAGACATTCGTCTCTCCTTTGCGTGCCAAATGTCCAAAAGAGAAAAAGCCAGGGCTCCGGCCAAGAGCGAGGAAAGCCGTTCAAAGCGCCGTAGCCGCGAGACTCGCGACAGGCTGATCGAAGCCGCCCAGGAGATCTTTCTCGAAAAGGGGTATGACAGCGCCACAACACGCGAGATCACCGAGCGGGCCGACCTGGGCGCCGGAACCTTCTATGTTCACTTTCGCGATAAAAGGGCAATCTACGATGCGCTCGTTCGCCGGGCCAACCGAGAAATGCATCACAGATGGCTCGAGGCGCGGACTCCCGACATGTCGGTAGAGCAGCAGGTTGTTGCAGCG
>CBFDAY010000451.1:0-2273 GCA_965602895.1 uncultured bacterium | reverse complement strand
ATGGAACGGTCAAGGAAGCAAAAATGAATTATAGCTGCCAGGCCGGTTCCGGACAAACGCTGGAAAACATGGCGGATGTGATAAACCTGAACGTGGAGGACTCTTTGCAAGAGGCGGCGCTGAGGGCCGAGAAGGTTCCGATTATCGATTCGACCTGCGGCGTCTTTATGGAGATGGATGAGAACCGTCTCACCGCCGAGGGTTTCGATAAGGATGAGATCGCCGCCGCGATCGTCAGAGGGACCGCGGCGAGCTATTACTTCAAGTTCGTCGGAGGTTCCGGCCACGCGGGTCGCAAGTGTTCCGCCCAGGGCGGACCGCCTTTGGGTAAGGCGTTTCTGGCGGCGATGGCGCAGGTGACTGAGAAAGAAATCGAGGCGTATCCCCACAGGGAGATGTTCGGGGCGTGGGGACAGGCCCTCGATATTATTGAGAATATTAAACGCCTTGAAGAGCAGGGCGAGACGTGCGGGTCCGCGTTCAGAGGATGGGATCTGATCGATATGCCTTTCGAGAAACGAAGGATCTCATGCAAAGAGCTTTTTGGGGAAAAGACGTGCGGTATGAGAGATTGCCAGCTCGAAGTTTTCTCCATCGAGGACGATGAGATCATCACGGGCGGCTTCTGCCCGCGAGGCAATTCCGAAACAGCGAGACGGCCGAAAATAAACTATGTGGATAAATATCATAAGATATTCGAAAAGCACTTCAAGAAGCAGGGTTGCCTGCAAAAAGAGCTTCCGGCCATGCGAAAAGAAACCGATGCGGCTCGCACGGTGGGTATCAAAAGAAGCACGGCCACCCTCGGTGAGAAAGGCATCTGGAGTGCGGCCTTTCTCAGAAAGCTCGGCTTCTATCCGGTCATCTCGCCGCGGACCAGCAAGGACATCGCGAAGCTGGGCGTGGACAACTCAAGGACGGAATTTTGTATCGCCAGAAAACTCGCGACGGGTCACGCCGCCGTGCTGAATAGCGATCCGAACGTCGATTTCCTGTTCAATCCGAGTTTCATCGAGCAAAGGATGGACCATCCCCCCGACTTGAAATATTGCATTTATACCGAATCGGAGGGGTACATCTTGAATGACGTTTTGTCTCTCGATAAGAGCAAGCAGATCAATCCAATCCTGCACTTCTGCGACGAAGGGCTTCTCGTTCGACAGTTGAAAGAGGAATTCGACAGGCTTCAGTGCAGCTTCACGACCCGGCAAATCAAGGAGGCCATCGGTTTTGCGGACGATGCGGAGCGCGAATTCAAAGAAGAGCTCTACAGCGAAGGAGATAAGTTCCTCAAACGGATCGAGGCGGGCAACGATAAGGCCTATGTCGGCGTCGGCAGAGATTATGTCTTGCTCGATCCCGAGGCCAGCTCTAATTCCGGGAACATGTTCTCCCAGGTCAGGGGTCTGGATTACATCCCGCAAATATTTATAGAGCATAAGTTCGCAGATGTTCCGCTTTCCGGCGTGGTGGAGAACGAGTTCTGGGTGCAAAGCGTGAAGATACTAAAAGCGAATCTTTTTGTCGCGGACCATCCGAACCTGTTCGCAATCCGGATGATGAATTTCGCCTGTGGGCCGGATAGCTTGAAGATCTATCAGGAAGAGAAGATACAGCAGGCGGCGGGCAAGCCGCTCCTCGTCCTGCTGACGGACGCCCAAACAAACAACGCTCCGTTTGTCACAAGAACGGAAGCGCATGAGAGGGTCGTTGAACAGAGCCGGTCTCACAGGTTGAATAAAGAGCAATTGAAGCGGCGCGCGCGCGAGGGTTCCGAGGAGCGGACGTGGCTCATTCCCTATATGGGCGATGCGAGTTATGTCGGGGCGGCGGGCTTGAGATACTTCGGCGTCGATAGTGTCGTTTTGCCGACCAACACGGAGCGGGGCTACGAAGCCGCCCGGCGTCACATTTATACGGAAGTCTGCCACCCGCTCAAAGGCGTGGTCGGTGATGCCATCGGCTTTCTCGAAGAGGAGATTGAAAAAGAAGGGGCCAGCTACGTGAAGAAGCATTATCTTGTCATGCTTCCGACGACGAGCGGCCCGTGCCGGTTTGGAAAGTATACGGAGCTGGTCAGGGAATTTCTGGACAAAGAGGGCCTGAAGGAGATCCCCGTCGCCGGACCCTCTTCGGAGACGGATTATCTCGATATCCCCTTCCCAAGAAAACTCAGCGCCTCGAACAAAATGCGAATGCAGCGTATGTTGTTCAAGGGAATCAAAGGCTCGGACCTTCTGGAGGACATCTTTTTGCGGTTCCACCCCTATGCC
>CBFDAY010000450.1:0-2276 GCA_965602895.1 uncultured bacterium | reverse complement strand
CGGGATGGCGCTGGGAATGTTCGTCGCGGGGCGCCTTTTTGTTTCGGCGGAAAACTACAACATTGCCTTCATCGTGTTCGCGCTCGCGTTTATCTGCGCCGGAACAGCTATTTTCTTCGCCAAACCGCTTTTTCTGTTGGACAGCCGCTCGGCCGCGGCGGAGGGTGAATCTTAGGCTTCGCGCCTAGAGCTTCTCCAACTCGGCTTGTATCATCTGGACGTCTTCCCACACATCCTTCTTGTAAGCCGGATTTCGCAGCAGCGCGGCGGGATGATATGTCGGCATGAGGATGGCGTCTCCGAACTGGTGAAAACGCCCGCGCATGCGGTTCATGGGAGACTTCGTCTTAAGCAGGGTTTGGGCCGCCGAATTGCCCAGTGCGCATATGATCCTTGGCCTGATCACATCCAGTTGTCTCATGAGGTAGGGGAGACAACATTCCGTCTCGATCGAGGTGGGGGTCCTGTTTCCCGGCGGGCGGCACTTGAGTATGTTGCAGATGAACACCTCGCTTCTGTCCAGCTTTATCGCCTCGATTATGCGGGTCAGCAACTGGCCCGCCCTGCCGATGAAGGCCAGCCCCCGCGCGTCCTCGTCGGCCCCCGGCGCTTCCCCGATGAAAACGAGCCTGGCGTGGGGGTCGCCCTGCCCGAACACGACGTTGGTCCGCGTTTCGGCGAGCTGACATTTAGCGCAGCCCTCGACTTCGGCGCTGAGCTCCTTGAGAAGCGCGACCGGATCCATTTCCTCTTGAGCGGTGTCGGGTCTTGCCGCGGTAGCCTCGAGTGCGGTCCACGTCTCGCGTCTCATTTGAACCTGTTCCAGCCCGCGCCTCTTTTCCTGCTCGAGGAACTGTTTGGCCATTCCTATGACCTCGATCAGCTCGGCGCCGGCGCGCTCGTCGTGTTTCATCAGGCGGGCTCCTTTTCACAATCGCGTTCGCCGGGACTATTTCTTTGCCTTTTTCCTGGGGGCGGTTTTTCGAGGCTTGGGCCTGAAGCTCTTTCGGGGAGCGTCTCCCCAAAGCGATTCGAGACCGTAAAACTCGCGCACCGGCTCATGGAAAACGTGCACGATCGCGTCGCCGTAATCCAGCAGGACCCAATTGCCTTCGGTCAGGCCTTCAACATGGACGGGCGAGACCCCGTCTTTCTTGAAGCGGCCGAGGATTTCCTCGGCTATGGCTTTGACCCCGATTGTGGATTTGCTGCCGCAGATAACGAAGAAATCGGTAACGATCGTGATCTTTCGCAGGTCGAGGAGCACAACGTTCTCGCCCTTCAGGTCGTCGGCGATGCGGGCCACTCTTTTCGCAAATGTTAAAGGTGTGATAATGGTGCTCCTGCCGCCGCCCGAGGTGAAGGGGGCGGCGCTGTCTTCAAGCGCGTTCCTTCAATTTGCCGCGCAAGAGTTCCTTCGCTATTTTGGGGTTTGCCTTGCCTTTGCTGGCCTTCATGATTTGGCCCATCAGGAACCCGAACGTGCGCTCGTTGCCCCCGAGGAAATCCGACACTGGCTCCGGATTGTCGGCGATGACCTTCTCCACGAGCGCGACCATCTCCGACTCGTCGGTGATCTGTACCAGTCCCCTGGACTCCACTATGGCGGCCGGGCTCTCGCCGCTCCCGAACATCTCGGCGAAAACGTCTTTGGCGATCTTGCCGCTTATTGTGCCGTCGTCGATGAGCCTGAGCATGTCAACCAGCGTTCCCGGCGTTATCTTGCAATCCTGTATCTCGATGTCTTCCTCGTTCAGGTGGCGCTGCAGCTCGCCCATGACCCAGTTGGTGACCGTCTTGGCGTCTTTGTACCGCTCGGCAGCCTCCTCAAAGAAATCCGCAATGTGCCTCGACGCCGTCAGCACGCCCGCGTCGTACTCCGAGAGGTCGTACTGCTTCTGGAATCGCTGCCTGCGCTGCGCGGGCATCTCGGGCAGCTTCGCCCGGATCTCCTCGATCCATTCGTCTTCGACCACCAGGGGAATGAGGTCGGGATCGGGAAAATAGCGGTAGTCGTGGGCCTCTTCCTTTCCGCGCATCGAGCGCGTGACGCCCTTGTCGGCGTCCCAAAGACGCGTTTCCTGAACGATGCCGCCGCCCTCGGAGAGTATCTTTATCTGACGATCGGCCTCGTACTGGAGCGCCTTTTGGACGGCCTTGAACGAGTTCATGTTCTTCACTTCGGCTTTGACGCCCAGTTCGGTTTCGCCTTTGGGTCGTATGGAAATGTTGGCGTCGCAGCGTAGCGAGCCCTCTTCCATGTTGCAGTCGCTCAC
>CBFDAY010000449.1:0-2282 GCA_965602895.1 uncultured bacterium | reverse complement strand
GTGGTTAAGGCCAACCTGGTTTACGAGGGAACCTACCTCCTCGGCACATCCATCGCGCGGCCCCTCATAGCGAAAAAACAGATGGAGATAGCGCGCCTCGAAGGGGCCGACGCCGTCTCTCACGGGGCTACCGGCAAGGGAAACGACCAGGTGCGGTTCGAGCTTACGTATTTCGCCTTTGACCCCAACATAACCGTTATCGCCCCGTGGCGGGAGTGGACCTTCAAGTCGCGCACGGACCTCATCGAGTATTCCCGCGACTGCAACATTCCGATCACGGTGACGGAAGAAAAACCTTACAGCACCGACCGCAACCTGTTCCACATCAGCTACGAAGGCGGCATACTCGAAGACCCGTGGAGCGAGCCGCCCGAGGATATGTTCGTGCTCACCATTGCGCCCGAACGAGCGCCGGATAAGCCGACATATGTCGAGATAGAATTCGACCGGGGAGTGCCCGTCGCCGTCGACGGCGAGCGTCTGGGTCCCGTGGCGCTCCTCACTATCCTCAACGAGTTGGCAGGCAAGAACGGCATAGGCCGGGTCGACATGGTGGAGAGCAGGTTCGTCGGGATGAAGTCGCGAGGCGTTTATGAAACCCCCGGCGGCACTATCCTCCACGTCGCGCACCGGGCGCTCGAATCGATCACGCTCGACCGCGAGGTGATGCACCTGAGAGACTCGCTTGTGCCGCGCTACGCGGAGCTGGTCTACTACGGCTTCTGGTTTGCGCCCGAGGCGGAACTGATGAGAAAGATGGTCGACGATACGCAGCAAACCGTCTCCGGGACCGTCCGGCTCAAACTATACAAGGGCAACTGCATGGTGGTCGGCCGCAAGTCGCCGCGCTCGCTTTACCACCCCGACTTCGCCACGTTCGAGAGCGATACGGTTTACGACCAGGCCGACGCCGAAGGATTCATACGCCTGAACGCGCTCAGGCTGCGCATCAATGCGTTGCTCGGAAAGTAGGAGGGAAATGGCTGCGAAATCCGGGAAACAGTGGGGCGGAAGATTCCGGAAACAGCAGGATCGGCTCGCGCTGCTCTATACCGAATCCATCTCTTTCGATTGGCGTCTTTACCCTTACGACATCGCCGGCGGCATGGCCCACGCAAAGATGCTGGCCGAGTGCGGCATAATCAAAAAGGGCGAGGCGAACAAGATAGTTCGGGCCCTCCGCCAGATCGAGAAGGAACTGGACAAGGGTGAATTCGCCTTCGAAGTGCAGCTCGAAGACGTCCACACCAACATCGAGGCCGCCCTCTTCAAGAAAATCGGTCCCGACGTCGGCGGCAAGCTGCATACGGGTCGCAGCCGCAACGACCAGATAGCGCTCGACATGCGGATGTACATCCGCGACGAGACGCTGTTGATTATGGAACTCATTCGCGAGCTGCAAAAGGCGCTCATCGGGCTGGCCGAGGAAGACTCCGAGGTCATCATGCCCGGCTTCACACACATGCAGCATGCCCAGCCGGTTCTGTTCGCGCACCATATGCTCGCCTACTACGAAATGCTGCAGCGCGACGAGGAAAGGTTCATGCAGTGTTATGACGCCGCCAACGTCATGCCGCTTGGTTCCGCCGCGCTGGCCGGCACGGGTTTTCCCATAGACCGGGAAATGCTCGCGGAGGAACTCGGATTCTCGGACATAACGCGCAACAGCATTGACGCCGTCGCCGACCGCGACTATCTGGTGGAGTTCCTCTCGACCTGCTCAATTCTGATGATGCACATATCTCGACTGAGCGAGGAATTGGTGATCTGGTCTTCTCCCGAGTTCCGGTTCATCGAGATCGACGACGCGTTTGCGACCGGCTCCAGCATCATGCCGCAAAAAAAGAATCCCGACGTCGCCGAGCTTGCACGCGCTAAGACGGCCCGCGCCTACGGCAACCTCATGACCCTTCTCTCCTTGATGAAGGGACTGCCGCTCGCATACAATCGCGACATGCAGGAAGACAAGCCGTGTGTTTTCGATTCGGTTGACATCGTCATAACCACGCTGCGAGTGTTTGCGCCCATGATGGCCACCCTCACGGTGTTCAGCGACCGGATGGAAGAGATGAGCCAGTCGGGATTTCTCAACGCCACCGACATGGCCGACTATCTCGTGGTAAAGGGCATGCCGTTCCGCCGGGCGCACGAAGTTGTCGGGAGAGTGGTTACTCATTGTCTCAAGGAGGTCATCCCGCTCGAAGATGTTCCGCTGGAAAAGCTCCGGCGATTTTCACCCCTGTTCGAGAAGGATGTATTTGAGGCCATACGGCTCGACAAGG
>CBFDAY010000448.1:0-2283 GCA_965602895.1 uncultured bacterium | reverse complement strand
ATACTATGCCAAGCGGCCATCAAAGAGGGGGACGGAAAATTGAGCGGAAGGCTGCCATTCAATCCAAACCATCCTGGGGAGAAAATCGCACCGGCGACTTCTTGTGAAGCTCCCCCGGGCAGGCCGATGACGCGCAGGCGCATGCTGCGGACGCTGGGGTCGATGTCGGCGGCGGGCCTCGTGGGGCTCACTCTCGGAGACCTCGCATGGGCGGCGCCCAAAGGGGGGAAGCGGCCCAATATCGTCTTCATCCTGAGCGACGACCACCGATGGGACTACATGGGCTGCGTCGGCCATCCTTTCCTCGATACGCAGAACATGGATCGGCTCGCGGCCGAGGGTGTCCTGTTCTCGAACGCGTTCGTCACGACGTCGCTGTGCACGCCCAGCCGCGCGAGCTTCCTCACGGGGCAATACGCCCACACAAACGGCGTCAAGAACAACTTGACTGTTTGGAAAGATGAAGCCGTCACTTTCATGGAACTCCTGAAAGGTGTGGGCTACGACACCGCCTTCATCGGTAAGTGGCACATGCCGGGTCGCCTGCCGAACCTGCGGGGGGTCGACCAGTTCATCACGTTTACCGTCCAGGCGGGACAGGGCAGGTACTTCGATTGCCCGCTCATCATAGACGGCGTGGAGACGCCTTCCCGCAAGCCGTATATCACAGAGGAACTTACCGATTATGCGCTCGAATTCATCGAGAAGGAACGGGATAATCCCTTTTGCCTATACTTGTCGCACAAGGCGGTCCATCACCAGTTTCTTCCTCCGCCGGAGCTGAACCATCTTTATGACGACGTCGAGATGAAGCTGCCCAAGGAGGCCGACACGTGGCTCGGCATGACGAGGGGGCACATGTGGACGGGCATCTTCGGCCCGATCCAATACCACATACGGAACTACTGCGAGGCGCTCGTCGCGCTCGACAGGCAGATCGGCAGGGTGCTCGACAAGCTCGATGAGATGGGCGTCGCCGACGATACGATAGTCGTATATGCCGGCGACAACGGCTACTTCTGGGGAGAGCACCGCCTCGTCGACAAACGGTGGCCATACGAGGAGTCGATCCGGATTCCGCTGATCGTGCGCTATCCGAAGGCGGTCAGCGATCCGGGCCGCAAGACGGACCAGATGGTGTTGAACATCGATCTTGCGCCCAGCCTCCTGAGCCTGGCGGGTGTCCAGGTTCCGGAGAACACCGACGGCGAGAGTTTTTTGCCGATCCTCCAATCCGCGTCGGCCCCGGGCAGGAAAGCGTGGCTCTACGAATATTTCAAGGAGTTCCCCTACAACGCGCCCGATCTCAACGCCGTGCGGACCGATACTCACATATATGTGGAATACGAAGGCGGCAGACCGCCGGAGCTGTTCGATATAGTCGAAGACCCGCGCCAGAAACGAAATCTGATGGGCGCCGCCGAGGAAGACCGTCTGCTGCCAGAGCTGAAGGAGATGCTCGAAGGCCTGAAGGCGGGCAAGAAGTACTGAGACCGCCCGGAAAAGCAATGTCCGGCGGCCGCAGACTTTTTCGGTAAAATGGAGAACTTGCGAAATGGAAAAGAAAAGCTTTGTCAATAGGCTCGTTATCCAGGTTACAATTGTCCTCGCCGTCATGGTGGGCATGTCGATCATCTACTTTCACCTGGCCTGGCGAATCGACAGCGGCAATTCCCTGCGGCCCGTCATCACGACTCTTTCCGCATGGCTGCTCTTCATCAGCATCGGATTCGGCACGCTCTATATCTACCCGACGGCCTTTTTCAGGGGCGCAAGCGCGGGGGAGCGGATAATCGCGTGTCTCGTCACTCCCGTCGTCTGGAATATAAAGGAGATGGTGAGGGTCAGCGAGTTCTTCTCGCTCGGGGAAACTCTCTACTATGGACTGAACACATCTTTTCTCCTCGCCTTTTTCGGGGCTTTTGGTCTGATGGGATTGTGCGAGCTCATCTGCCGGTGGCGCCTCGGCAAGCGCGGTGATGAGCCCGTCAAGGTATTTTCCCCGGCGCCGCTTGTCGCTATTTTCGCGGGACTGGCCGTATTGTGCGTGTGTCTGCTATGGGGCCTGGGAGTCCACTTCTTCTATATCTACATTCAAGGGTACAGATCGCTTTTTATTTGACGTTTGGGATTCCGATCTCCGGTCCACCCACTTATCTGCGATGAAAAGACGCGAGTTCATAAAGACCGCATCAAAGGCTGCGGCTGCGGCATGCCTTGGGGCGGGCCCGTCAATCTCTTGCGGCCGGAGTCGGCTGCCGTCAAGCGCAGAAACGCCCAATA
>CBFDAY010000447.1:0-2286 GCA_965602895.1 uncultured bacterium | reverse complement strand
ATATAATGAATGCGCCGGGGGCTTCGTACCGTGCGTGCTCGGCATGAGGGCCCTGCGCCGCATTTTCGGCGGCGAGCTTATCGATTGCCTAATTTGCCTATCGGTTCCATAAATACGTCGGCGCCGATTTATTCGCGTAACGGGCCGGGGCGGGTTCAAGATTTCCCATATTATCGGGCGAATTTGCAGGAGGCAAGGGGTTTCGAGCCGATGTCACTCACAGATGAGATCGTCGGGCTTTATCGCCGGATGGCGACCGATCTGTCGGCGGATGTATATGAAGGCCTCCGGAGCACGCTTGCATCCGAAGAGAAGGGCGGTCCCGGCTACCTGGCGCTCTCCACGATAATCGAGAACGTCGACCTGGCGCGCGCCGAGTCCAAGCCCATGTGCCAGGACACCGGATACCCGATATTCTTCGCCACCCTCCCCGCGAACGTACCCATCCCGAAAGTCAGGGACGCCATAATCGAAGCCACACGAACGGCTACGGATGAAATACCGTTGCGGCCGAACGCCGTCGATTCTGTATCCGGCAAAAACTCCGGCGACAACACGGGCGAGCTGTGGCCGCTGATCTACTTCGACGGATGGGACAAGGACCACATTCTCATTCGAGCGATGCTCAAAGGCGGCGGAAGCGAGAACGTCGGGGCCACCTACAAGCTGCCGGACGCCCGCCTCGGGGCCGGGAGAGACCTCGAAGGAGTGAGGAGGGTCGTGCTCGATGCGGTCCATGCCGCGCAGGGACGCGGCTGCCCCCCGTATGTGCTCGGGGTTGCCCTCGGCGGAAGCAAGGACGCCGTCGCGCGGCTGGCCAAGCGGCAATTGCTCAGGGAACTCGGCGACACGAGCCCGACGCCCGAGCTGGCGGACCTGGAGGGACGGCTCGTTGAGGAGGCCAACAGCCTCGGCATAGGCCCCATCGGCGTCGGCGGCGTCTCGTGCGTCATGGGTGTCAAGATCGCGTCCGCGCACAGGCACGCCGCGACATTCTTCGTCGACGTCGCCTTTTGCTGCTGGGCCGACCGCAAAGGCTCGATCGAATACCACGGGGAAGTATAACATGGCCGAACACAAGCTAACGACGCCTCTCGGCGAAGACGAAGTTCGCGCGCTGCGGGTCGGCGACACGGTCAAACTGAGCGGCTCGATATTTACCGCGCGCGACCGGGCGCACAAATACCTGGTCGAAGAGGCGACGCCCGAAACCATCGAGTTCGACCTTGCGGGCGGTGTGCTGTACCACTGCGGCCCGCTGGTCCGCAAAACGGACGAAGGCTTCGAACTCGTTGTGGCGGGCCCGACTACGAGTAACCGCATGAACCCGTATGAGCCGGAAGTTATAGCCGGATACGGTATTCGTGCGATAATAGGGAAAGGAGGAATGGACGACCGCACGCAGGAGGCGCTGGGACGGTACGGTTGTGTTTATCTTTCCGCCATAAGCGGAGCCGCCGTGGTCTTGGCGCGATATGTGAAGCGTATCCTGAACGTATATAAACTCGAGGAATTCGGTATGCCGGAGTGCTTTTGGGAGTTTGAGGTCGGCGAGCTGTCCACAATCGTCACCATGGACAGTCGCGGCGAAAGCATCCACAAGCAAGTTGAGCGGGTTTCGGCCGAAAGGCTCAAGGCGCTGTTGTCCGCAAAGTAGGCGGCGCCGTGCCGCCGGCGGTCCCGTCCGGCAGAGAGCGAGGAGATGAAACCATGATCAAAATCGAGAATATACTCTTTCCGACTGATTTCTCCGAGCACAGCAAGCACGCGTTTACCTACGCGCTCTCCTTTGCCAAGGAATACGGAGCCCGGATTATTATGCTCCACGTCGTCGAAGACGTGCAGTATCTGGCGAACGCATACATGTTCGACGTCCCGATGATGCCCTCTTTCGCCGATATGGAACAGAACCGGCTGAAGGAAATGAAAGAGTTCGTCGAGCGCGAGGTCAAAGATCCGTCTATCAAGATAGACAAATCGATCAGGCACGGCCGGCCGTTTATCGAGATAATCCAGGCGGCGCGCGAAGAAAACGTCGATCTCATCGTGACAGCCACACACGGCCGCGGCGGCCTCGAGCATGTGCTCTTCGGCAGCACGGCCGAGAAGGTCGTCCGCAAGGCTCCGTGCCCGGTGCTCAGCATAAGATTGCCGGGCTACGAGTTCGAGATGCCGTAGAAAAATCGGGGACATAATACTATTTTTTGGAGCAATTCCGAATGACTGATTTGGTATGCAACGGCGGGCAGAGAACCCGTCGAAGACCTCGGCCCGGCCAGCCGGAAA
>CBFDAY010000446.1:0-2293 GCA_965602895.1 uncultured bacterium | reverse complement strand
GAAGGCGCCGTCGAAGCGGAGAAAAAGGACGGGGAAATTCGCTTCATTTCAAAATCCCCCCTTTAGGAAAGGGGGGAGTGAGGGGGATTTCAAGGATTTCTGATGTCAGGCAATATGGCGCCTAATTTTGCAGGGAAGCACCAGCAAGATTCCGGAAATCAGCTTTCATGATCGCATCGAGGGGGTGGTGTTTTGTCGAACGTGAAAACATCCGATGTCGTCGCCTCTTCACCCAGCGGATGGGAAGACGCTGTGCGGCTCGCGGTCGAAAGGGCGAACAAGACTCTCGCCGGCCTGCAGGAAATCGAGATAACGCGCCTCACGGCCAAGATCGAGGACGGCAGGATAACCGAGTACCGGGCCGAGATGAAAATCGCTTTCATCCTCGACTCGGACTATCCTATGCACGAGTGAGGAGCCGAGCCTCCCGACGGTCGGATTGAAAGGGTAATTGACATGCCTTTTTCAGATGAATATTTTCGGTTGTTTGAAGACACCCCCATCTTCCATGAGCGGGTCGACGGCAAGTACAGGCTCGACTCGGGCAGCGGCCGCGTCAGCGAGAGGCTGCTCAGGTGCATATGGTACGACAGGCTTTATGACGAACGGCGGCTTGCGACGATCGATGGAGAAAAGATTGTCGTCCGTTCCCCCGGCACGTGGAATCTCGAGGGCGGGCCGGACTTCCGGCGTGCCGACCTGAGCATCGGCGCCGCCCGGCTTAAGGGCGACGTCGAGCTGCACCTCGAGCCCGCCGGATGGCGTCTCCATAACCATTCGCTCGATCCTCAATACGACGACGTCGTTCTCCACGTCACCCTCATGCCGCGTCGAGCGAAGGATTCCACGCATGAGCGCCCCACAAGCAGGCATGGCGTCGAGATGGCCGAAACCGCGCTGTGGGACTGCCTCAGTGACGATTTGAAGGTGCTCAAGTGCGCGCTCAGGCCCGATGAATATCCTTATAAGAGCACGAAGAATTATGGCAGATGCCGCGGGCTGCTGGAACAGATGCCGCCGGAGACCGCCCAGAGGCTGCTCTGCCTTGCAGGCGACGCCCGCATGATCGCCAAGCACCGCCGGTTCGCGTACGAGGCCGAAGAGAACGACCTCGACCAGGTCGCATATGCGGCGGTGCTCGAGGGAATGGGCTACAAGACCCACACAAAACAGTTCGGCAGCCTCGCGCGGACGCTTCTCTATGCCCGGCTGCGCGAGCGCGTTCTCGCGGCCGAAGAGAAGGGCGCGGCGGAAGACGGCGTCCGCCTGACCCAGGCGCTCCTGCTGGGGGCGGCGTCGCTGCTTCCGAGCCCCGAAAGCTGCGATTCTCCCGAGGCGCGGCGATACGTGCGCCGGCTCCATCGGTTGTGGAACGAGCACGGATTCAAAGATCCTGCCGATGGTAATATCGTGTGGAAGGCTGCGGCGGTGCGCCCGGCCAACCTGCCTGAACGACGCATTGCGGGCACGGGTCACGTTCTTGCCCGCTCGTACGAAGACGGATTCCTCTTCTCGATTCTCAAGCGCCTGCTGAGATCGGATTCCCGCGAGGCGCGGAAAAAGTGCATCGAATTCCTGACGCCCGCCGAGGACGAGTTCTGGTCGTATCGCTACACCGCGCACGGCAGGAGGCTGGCAAAACCGGTGAGCCTCATCGGTCGCGACAGGGCCCTGACGATTGTCGTGAACTCCTTCGTTCCTCTCGGGCTGCTTCATGCCCGCATGGAGAATCGGGGCGACGCCGAAGAACTCGTCCACAAGCTCTACTGCAGCCTGTCCTCGCTGCCACCGAACAACATCACGCGGCTTATGGAATACAAGATGTTCGGCAATTCGTCCGGCAGGCGCATCGCGCGAACGGCCCGAACACAGCAGGGCCTGCTGCAGATATTCGCCGACTGGTGCAGTGAGGATCCGTCGTGCGAGAACTGCGGCGTCTTCGCGGGCCTGCAGAGCGGATACATACGCGACAAAATCCAATCCGTCGGCGCCTGATGCGCGGGCCGAGCCGAAAGGCCTGTGAGAATATACAACGCGGTAGCGCGGGTCATCAGGATCGCCAAAGAAGAGGGCGTCCCGCCCCATGTGGCCGCCGACAGGATGGCCGAGCGAAGGATCGAACGCTGCAGAAAAGCGCGCACCATCCACGGCGCAAGGAAGAAATCCGCCGTGAATAAATGCAGGAGATAGAACTTCTCAGCTTTTTCGATTGCAGGAGGACTCTGGAGTAAACTACACCTACCGACCGCCGCGCGCGCGCCTTGTGGGCCGCTCTTCCGATTCGTCTTCCTTT
>CBFDAY010000445.1:0-2324 GCA_965602895.1 uncultured bacterium | reverse complement strand
CGATGGTAGCCGTATACATCGAGGTGATCGGCGCGAAGGGCATCCACGGTAATCATTAGAATGTTGGGGCGACTCGGAAGGAAGAAACCCCTGGCCGCAAGCAGCGCCAGCGCCACGAGCGCCAAGCCGGCAGGGACAAACCATGCAGCATGAATCCTGGCAGATCTCGGCGGCTTTCCCTGCTTTTGAAATAGTGGTATCTTCATGAATACCCGCCTTCACTAGGCAGCCTTGTTATTATGGCTGGCGGCCTCGGGGCGAAGCAGTATCGATGCGCGTATCGCGCGCCGCACGGGGAATGAGGATTCCCTGTTTACCGGCCGCGGGCGGCGGCTTCTTTTATGAGGTGGCGGGCGATGATGTTGCGCTGAATCTGGTTTGTGCCTTCGTATATCTGGGTTATCTTGGCGTCGCGCATCATCTTCTCGACGGGGTACTCTTTCATGTAGCCGTAACCTCCCATCACCTGCACGGCGTCGGTCGTGACGCGCATCGCCATGTCGGAGGCGAACACCTTCGCCATGGCCGATTCCTTTGAGGCGCTCTTTGAGCCGGCGTCGATCATGCGGGCGGTCGCAAACACCAGCGCGCGCGCGGCCTCTATCTGGATGGCCATGTCGGCGAGCATGTGCTGAATCGCCTGGAACGAGGTTATCGACTCGCCGAATTGCCGGCGCTCGCGCGCATGGGCGATCGCCTCGTCGAACGCTCCCTGCGCCAGGCCGACCGCCTGCGCGCCGATGCCCGGGCGCGTGTGGTCGAGCGTCCTCATCGCTACTATGAAACCCGTGCCCTCGCGGCCGAGCACGTTTTGCTTGGGCACGCGGCAGTCCTCGAAGAAAATCTCGCGCTGGAGCGAGGCGCGGATTCCCATCTTGTTCTCTTTTCGGCCGAAGGTCATCCCCGGCGTGTCCCCTTCGACGATAATGGCGGTCGCGCCGCGACTGCCGCGGCTCTTGTCGGTCATTACGAATATCGTGTATATCTGCGCCTCGCCGGCGTTGGTGATCCACTGCTTGCGCCCGTTGAGAACGTAGAAGTCGCCGTCGGCCACCGCGATCGTCTCGATTCCGGCCGCGTCGCTGCCGGCGTTGGCCTCGGTCAGCCCGAAGGCGGCGAGCGCCTTGCCCGATGCCACGTCGGGCAGGTATTTTTGCTTCTGCTCCTCGCTTCCGGCGACGAGAATCGGCATCGCGCCGAGCGCGGTCGCGGCGTAACTGGCGCACACGCCCGCGCACACCCGCGCTATCTCCTCGACCGCGAGGCAAAGCCCGAGGCAGCCCGCCCCGGCGCCTCCGTATTCTTCGGGAACGAAAAGCCCGCTCAGGTTCGCACGGGCCAGTTCCTCAAGAATCTCGCGCGGAAATTCCGACTTCTCATCCAGCTCGGCGCGGACGGGCCGGATTTTCTCGACTGCTATCTTGCGGGCCAACTCCTGGATGCTCTTCTGTTCTTCGGTAAGGAAATAATCCATTTCGCACGGGCTCCGATTTTGGTGTGGATCAGTCTTGGAGTTTTCTCAAGGCGATACGGGCGGCCTTTTGCTGGGCCTCTTTTTTGTTCCGGCCCTTTCCGATACCGTAGGGCTCGCCGCCGATTGAGAGAGAGATCTCGTAGACACGGTCGTGGGGAGGCCCCGACTCGTTCAAAACGGTGTATTTGGGAAGCATCTGGAAGCGGGATTGCGTTATTTCCTGCAGGATCGATTTATAGTCCATCTTGAGATGGTCCTGGTCGAGACGGGTGATGTCTTCGCCGAAATGCCGCAGGACAAACCTGCGGGCGGCCTCGAGACCGCCGTCGAGATAGATCGCCCCGATTATCGCCTCAAGCGCATCTGCGAGCAAAGAGTTCCGCTTTCGGCCTCCGCCGAGTTCTTCTCCCTTGCCGAGGCGAATGTACTCCCCGATGCCGATCCTCTTGGCCACCTTGGCGAGAGTCGTTTTTCGCACAACGGCGGCCCGCCGCTTGGTTATCTCTCCCGCGCAATATTGTGGGAAAACGCCAAAAAGCTCATGGCTGTCCACGAGTTCCAGGACGGCGTCACCGAGGAATTCCAGCTTCTCGTTATGGGGAAGCTTTTCGTCGGGCAACTCGTTGACAAAAGAGGAATGCGAGAGGGCCTGATCGAGCCGCTGGATCCGTCGGAAGCGCACGCCCAGCGCGCGCTGCAGCTCCTTGAGCGCGGCAAGCCTGGCCGTGTCTATTGCGCGCGAAGAACGCCGGCTACCGGCATCTTTTGAAGACAAGGGTTGCATTGGTTCCACCGAATCCGAAGGAATTGCTCATGGCGTACTCCACGGCCATTTCGCGGGAGGTGTTAG
>CBFDAY010000444.1:0-2343 GCA_965602895.1 uncultured bacterium | reverse complement strand
CCGGAGTCAAGTGGCCGACGTTTCCCTACGAGGAGTACCGTGGACGCATCGAGCGCGCACAGCAATGCCTTGACAAGCATGGCCTGGATGCGATGCTCCTCTTCTCGCCGACCGATTGGTGGTACTATGGCGGTTTCAACGATGCCGCTCAGATGCACAACGACGTCTGGCGAAGCTGCCTGATAATCTGCCGCGACCGCGATCCCGTCGCCGTTGTGCACGCCGCCTTCCAGTGGTGCATCGCGACGATGTCGTATGTCGAAGACGTCCGTGTCTGGAGCCCGGCGGACCACTTCATGGTCGAGATGTTTCCAAACTCGTTTCACGAGCTTTTCTTCGACACGATCAACGACCTGGGCCTGGCCGACAAGACGCTTGGCATCGAGACCGGCCCCGACATCAATACCTATCTCGGCTTTGACGAGTACGACATGATAAGGGCGAAACTCTCGGACGCCAGGCTGGTCAGCGCGGACAAGGCCATCTGGGAACAGCGCATGATTAAGACGCCGTTCGAGCAGGACCTCATACGAGAGGGCGCGCGGCGGGCGTGTGAGTGTGTGCGGACGGCATATGAGGTGATCCGCCCCGGCGTGAACGAACTCGACGTGCACCGGACGTTCTGGCGCAAGGCGGCCGAGCTCGACATGATCGAGGGACCGTATCATGGAACCTGGCTGTGCTTTTCGAGCAATAAGGACGAGGTCATGGGCGTCGACCGCTGGATCACCGGCCCCGTAGACCGCATCATCCAGGAGGGCGACCAGGGACTTTGCGATTGCGGGCCGACGTACAAGGGCTACCAGCTCGATTTTCAGAGGACATTCTACGTCGGCGACCCGCCCGAGAAGATGGTCCGCTTTCACGACATCGCGACCGAGGCGCATCTTGAAACCATAGCGGCAATGAAACCCGGCGTGCGCATGTGCGATCTTTTCAGCCTATCGCTGGATGCCCTGCGGAAGAGGGACTACGATCTCCCTCACGTCATCTCATTCATCGGGCATCAGGAGGGACTTGCCAACCACGAGCCGCCGTGGGTAACCGCGAAAGAGGAAACACCGCTCGAGCCCGGCATGATCGTAGCCATCGAGATAGGCGCGTTTGACCCCGACCGTGAGGTCTTCGGCGGAATGCCCGAGGACATCATTCTCATCACCGAAGACGGATACGAAAACCTGACCGCCGACCTTCCGCACAAGTTGTGGATAGCGAAATAGATGGTGAGAGAAATGGGCGATACAGACTATGCGCCCGGACAGCGGGTGCTTGATGCGCTCGATCATCGCGAGCCGGATGTTCCGCCCGAGAACCTTCGCGCCATGTGGGAGACATTCCGGGAACACTGCAGATATTGAACCCGCGAACGGGCGTCGTGGAAGCAAGTTTTGTTTGATCCGCAAGGATCGACCGGCGCCCGCCGGGAGCATAAAGATTCAACTGGAGGAGGGCACAAGAAATGGCCATAGAAATTTCTGCGGAAGAGAGGTTGATGTACCTCGTCATGATGGCCGGCGGCGGGAACAGGATGCTCTATGACATCTACAGGGAAAGCGACGAGGAGACGAAGCAGAGGATCGTCCGGATCATGGCCGAGAATATGCAAGAGCTCGAGCCGATCATGGACGCCTACGGGCTCGATCGCGACCCTGAAGGGCTGGCCCGCGCGATGGCGCTGACCGAGGACCTCATCGGGTGCGAGCCCATGGGCGAGCTGCTTTCCGTGACACCCGAGGAAGCCGTTCGAAAGGTTACTTTCTGCCCCTGGGCGGCATCGTATTCGGATGATGGAGGCGCCTGCAGGCTCGTGATGGCGGCCATGGAGGAGGGTCTGGGGAAGAAATACGGCCTCGAAATTGTCTGTGAGCAAAATATGGCGGAAGGGGCCGAATACTGCATCTGGAAAGTGAGAAAAAAGTAGGGGGATATCTAAAGAATCAATGCTTCGCTAAAATGGGGGACAGCATGACTCAAGTATCGCTGGACAAGTATCTGGAGAAATGCTGCGACGACATAATCGAACGCTGCACCGGCTGCCAGATGGTGTTTTTCGGATGCGAGAATGAGTTTGGGCTTCGCGCCCGCACGTTCTCCGAAGTCATGGCCGAAGCAATGGGTATTCCGCTCCAGCCCGATAAGATGAAACAGTTTCGCGACCTCGGTAGTCCGTCGCTCATCCTTGAGGCCGCGCGAGAAGAGATCGATGCCGGTATCTACAGCGAGGAGGAAGTATCGGCGGTCCTCCCGTTCCTGTTCCGCGGAGACGAGTCGTAAGGCGTAATGGGTACATACTGGACCGCTCCATGCTACGTTATTGCCCGGCCTACGGCTTATAGAACCACC
>CBFDAY010000443.1:0-2344 GCA_965602895.1 uncultured bacterium | reverse complement strand
GAAATCCCCCGAAGCACTCTCAATTGACATGCAAATGTCAGTGCCCTATAATTGCTTCCGGATCGCTTCAGTCAGGCCGTTTCGGGCAATAGAGAGGCGTGTTTTCGCCTTACCGGTCACGCATTATCATGAACATTTTCTGGGCGGAATATCTAAAGCTTATGACACCCTACATCTACACGTTTATCCCGATTTTTGTCGCCATAGACATCATCGGCGTAATCCCTCTCTATGCCGGTCTGACGGAGGATATCCCCAAACGGCATCGACGCAAGGTCGCCATACAATCCATCGTGACGGCGCTCATTCTGTCCATCGCATTTCTTTTCGTCGGCAAGACGGTGTTCAAGCTTCTCGGCATAACCGTGGCCGATTTTCAGATCGCCGGCGGCGCTCTGCTTTTTGTGTTTGCCATGGTCGATCTCATTGGGAGTGAAAAGCCGGGGAGGGAGCCTCCTTCTCATGTCGGCGTGGTCCCGATAGGGATTCCGATCATAATCGGCCCCGCCGTGCTTACCGTACTCATCATGATGGTGGACCTTTACGGCGTGTGGCCCACGATGGCGACCCTTTTGATAAACCTCGGGATCGTCGCCATCGGCTTGCTCAACGCGGAGAAGATCCTGGCGCTCATCGGAGAAGGCGGCGCGAAGGCGATAGCCAAGGTTGTCATCCTTCTGCTGGCGGCCATCGGCGTAATGATGATGCGCCGCGGCATAATTTCGATAATCACCGAGATAAAATCAGGCGTTGGGATTTGAGGGCGTACCGGCGGCGCTGAGCCCATTCGGCGACGGGAGAGGAAGAGCCATGTCTTACCAAGCATTTCTGTTTGCGCTTTTGACGGCCGTATTCTGGGGCGCCGCCACCGTTCTGGACAAACTCGCGCTGGCGCGGCTCCAGCCTCTTGTGGGCGTCGCCGTGCGCAGCATGGCGATCGCGCTCGTTGCCTGCATGGCGCTGGGAATGACTATGCGCGAGCGAGTCTGGGAGGGAATCGACGCGCGCTCGTGGGTTTTCATAATCCTTTCCGGCATGTTCTCCGGCCTTCTCGGGCAATGGACCTACTACAAAGCCCTCAAATACGCCGAAGCCAGTCGAGTGGTGCCCGTCGTAGGCGCCTATCCGCTTGTCGCGTTTGCGCTTGCCGTGCTTTTGCTCGGCGAGAGCGTCACCGTGCAAAAGCTGTGCGGGGCCGGGCTGGTGGTTGCGGGCATCGTTCTGCTCCGTTAGGACAAAGACCCGGCCGTCCGCGAGCATCCGAATGGAAGAATGAAAAAGCCACTCCATATATTCGCCGCCCTCGGATTCACCTCGATGGTGAGCCAGATTCTGCTGATGCGCGAGCTGATCGTGGTGTTCTACGGAAATGAGCTGTCGCTCGGCATCATGCTCGGCAGTTGGCTTTTCTGGGTGGGCGGGGGAAGC
Organism: uncultured bacterium; assembly: GCA_965602895.1. Lineage (GTDB taxonomy): Bacteria > Abyssobacteria > SURF-5 > SURF-5 > SURF-5 > CBDUSG01. The sequence goes on along the minus strand of CBFDAY010000443.1, from coordinate 916 downwards.
CTTTTGGCCGCCGCGATTGTGCCGAGGTGGAAGGCGGTGAGCCGCCCCACCGCGCTCGCTCTGCTGCAAGTGCTTCTCGGGGCTGCGAGCGTTGGATCGCTGCTGTGCATGAGGGCGCTTCCCCTGGTGATCCGAGGAGGCTCGGCCAACGAAATCGTCGGCTATGGTCCCATGGTTTTGTCCTCATTCCTCGTCCTTGCTCCGATGTGTCTCCTGCTCGGATTCCTGTTCGACGTTTTCTGTCACGTGTGGAGCGCCGACGGCGAAGCCGCCTCGATCGGAACCGTTTACGTCTTCGAAGGCCTCGGCGCCGCCCTTGGGGGCATCGCATTTTCGGCGCTTTTCATATGGATATTCGATCCGTCGGAGACCGTGGGCGCGCTGCTTGTCCTTAACCTCGCCTCGGCGGCCTCGATCCTCGCCGCCCGGGACCCCCGGCGGCCGGCCGTGATATTGCTTTGCGCCCTGACTGTCGCCGTCGCGGCGGCGGCGTTTTTCGGCGGGACCGCCAAGCTGCGCAAGGCGAGCCTTCGGTGGCTCTGGGGGAACCTGCGGGTCACACATTCGGAAGACTCCATCTATGGAAACATTGCGTTTGTCGAGAAGCTGGAGGAGAAATCGCTCTACGAAAACGGCCTGCTCATGTTCTCGCATCCCGACAGGTTTTCGGCCGAGGAGGCCGTCCATTTCGGCCTTCTCGAACATCCCTCTCCCGGGCGAGTGCTCCTCATCGGCGGCGGGGTAAGCGGATCGCTCAACGAGGTGCTCAAGCATCCGGTGGAGCTTGTCGAATACCTCGAACTCGATCCGCTGGTCATAGACATCGGCAGGGAGTTTTTCCCCGACGAGATCAACGCCGCCCTGGACGACCCGAGGGTCGAAGTATGCAATGTTGACGGCAGGCTCTTCATCAAGG
>CBFDAY010000442.1:0-2349 GCA_965602895.1 uncultured bacterium | reverse complement strand
CGGGACTGTCCCAAGCGAAAGGCAACATCAGTTTCTTAGAAGGAGCATAGGGTCATCGACCCGAATCGCCGCCGACAGGACAAATCCGCGAACGCCGCGGAAGGGGACCGTCCAAGAATTACGGGAGCGAAGCTCCGTAGATTCGGGACTGTCCCCCGACATTAAATCTATTGCTTTACAAAAAGGTTAAGATGTGTTATTATATAGCCTAAGTTAAGGCTGGGGCTTAGTGGGCCGCGCATGCGGCGAGCTGCTGGAGGTAATGCTATCGAAGAGAGGGAATTCCGATTTTCTCGGAATCATTCAGGGGTGATGAGTATGCTTCGGGTTGTTCCTAACGCGCCGATGCGGGCCTACCAGGTGCGGATCAAGGATGAATACTTGGACAAACTGTATATGTTCGATGCAGGCTCGGTGGAACAGGAGATATTCACCAAGGCCGAAAACGGGCTGATCTGCATCGTTACCGACAGGCCGGAAACGATTTTAGTAAAGTTGGGCACAGCGGTAAAGTCGATCACTTATATGGGGCCTCTCGTGGATTTGCCCGAGCGGTTCGAAGAATATGCAAACCATTGGGTGACACAGAGATCGCGAAAATCCGGCGAAAGCGAGAATCTTGGGTCGGGGGAAGATCTCTGGCGGGGTATCAGGGCATATCCCGCTCGCGCCCGGGCCTTCGTGGCTCGCGTGGGCCTGTTTGCCCTTTTTCCCCTTATTCACGCCGCAGGCTCATTGATAAAAAAGGTGTCACCCCGGCGCGCAATCCGTGCCCTGAGAGCGAGCGCGCGAGGCTCATAGTCGAGGCGCGGGTCGACTGCAACCCCGGGAAACAGGCCTCATTCGATTTTCTTTATGCAGTCGAGACGGAAAGTCCGGTTCCCGCCCCGCAGGTGGCAAAAGGCGATGACCTTTATGTGGCGGCCGCTCTCGTCTATGCTCAGAGGCGTGATCGTGCGAGCGGTGATCTTGCCGTCGGCGCTCCGATATTCCATGCGGACCGATGAATCCTTTTCCATTGCAGCCTTGATTATTTCCAGAGCGTGCGCCGACACTCCCGCGCCTGCGGATGCGCCAAACCGCAGCGGCGGGCCGTGGAGTTTCAGGAGCCCGGCCAGGCTCGTCTCCCACCCGGAGCCGATTCGCTCTACGCAACGCCCGAACAGCTCGGCGCTGTGAACTGCGTCGGCCAGCGCGCGGTGGTGCGCGCCTCCGGGAATTCCGAGCCTTCGGACGAGCGACTCCAGAGCGTAGCTGTTGAGGCCGGGAATTAGGGCGCGGGCGAGCTGGAGCGTGCACAGGACGGTGTTTCGCGGTGGCCTGATGCCTGCCCTCGCCAGGGCGGCGTCGAAGAAACCTATATCAAAAGGGGCGTTATGCGCGATCAATAACGAGTCGCCGAAGAATTCGAGAACTCCCGGCAGCACGGCGGGAAATGGGGGACTCGAGGCGACCTGGTCGGCCGTGATTCCATGAATGGCGGCGGCGTCCTGCGATATCGGGCATTCGGGGTTTACCAGTCGTTGATACTTGTCCTCAAGGCCGTCGCGTCCGAACCTGACGGCGCCGATCTCCACTACCCTGTCCGCCTGCGAATCCAGGCCGGTCGTCTCGACGTCGAAGGCGACAAACGTCAGCTCGGCCAGCCGCTTTTTTACCGATGATCTCAAATTATCGGGAATCCTCGTCCAACCTCTCCAGGCCGAAGACAACGGTGTTGGTGGAATCGGGGCACTGGAGTTCCTCTTTCATGTTGATCCAATCCTCGGGCGACGTCTCGCGGTAATAGGCGGCGAGATAGGGTAGAAAGGCCGCGATGGCGTACATGCACAACCCTTCGGGCTTGGCGGGGATTACCATCGGCTCTTTCACCAGAAAGTAATCGCCGACTTTGTAGCCGGCCGCGCAATTTCCCTCAGTGGATTTCACGGTGATTTTGAGCTTATGCATTGGGGTTTTTCCTCCATAACCAAGCCCATGTGAACCCTTTTCGCTCAATCAGGTTAGCATAGGGGTAACAGGGTGTCAACACGGGGCATAGCGGCCCCGATTTTCTTGGACACGGAATTGTGGTAAGCTTCGTGTTCAAGGAGGTAACTGAATGAGCGGGAGAGAGCGTGAGGATGCGCGGATGTTGGGGGGAACGGAGGGAGGCTTACGCCTTTCGTCTTTACAAACCAGAGCGGAACTGGTAGAATTGGGGAGTTCCGCAAGAGTTGAAAAAACGCATGTGAAACGGCGGGAATCGGCGAGAAGCTTTCTCACGACTTCCGGCGGACGGCCATCAGGAATATGGTCAGGGCGGGGATACCGGAGCGCGTCGCAATGCAGTTTAGCGGACATAAGGCG
>CBFDAY010000441.1:0-2351 GCA_965602895.1 uncultured bacterium | reverse complement strand
TGTCCTTTTCAGCGCTCGCGGCGCCGAAGGAAGCAGTCGCACCTTTGCGTCGAGCACGTGCGTCGGCTCGGCGGCGCCGGGTCGGACGAGCGTGTCGCCTCGGTTGAGCTGCTGCACCGACAGATTGGCAAGGTTGAGCGACGCCCTCATCCCGGCCGAGATCCGCTCGTGCTTGACGTTGTGGCTCTGCAACTGCCTGGCGCGCGCGGAGAGCCCTCCGGGAAGCACCAGCACGGGCTCACCCTCGGCGAGCCGTCCGGAAAACACCGTTCCCGTGACCACGGTGCCGAAGCCCTTCATCGTGAACACGCGGTCGATAGGAAACCTGAAGAGACCGTCTTCACTTTTTTGGCGCTGTTCGCTGACGGCGTCGGCGATCAAAAGCCTGATCTCGCCGAGGCCCTCGCCTGTTTTCGAGGAAACTTTGACGACGGGCGCGTTTTCTAGGAAGGAGCCTTCGAGGAGGTCTTTCACTTCCTCTTCGACAATCTCCACCATTTCCGCGTCGGCGAGATCGATCTTGGTGAGGGCGACGATGCCGCGCGAGATGCCGAGCAGCTTCATGATGTCGAGATGCTCGCGCGTCTGCGGCATCACGCTCTCGGTCGCGTCGACGACGAGAATGACGATGTCCATGCCGGCGGCGCCCGCGAGCATGTTCTTGACGAACCGCTCGTGCCCGGGCACATCCACAAAGGCCACACGCGTGCCGTCGGGAAGATCGAAGTAGGCAAAGCCCAGGTCGATCGTCAGCCCTCGTTCCTTTTCTTCTTTCAGGCGATCGGGATCGATATCGGTGAGCGCCTTGACGAGGGCGGATTTGCCGTGGTCTATGTGGCCTGCGGTGCCTACAATGAGGTGTTTCATCGAAAGATGTTCTATCTGGGGATTGCGCCGCGCAAGGCTTCGGCTACGTCGGACAACTCATCCGGCTGAACAGTTCGGAAATCCAGGCATAAGGTATCGTCGCGGATGATGCCGAGAATCGAGGGCGTGCCCTGCCTGAGTTTTTCGGCTAGTTTCTCCGGCGAAATCTTCTTGGGCTTTATAGTAAGCAGCTTCGTCGGCAGGGCCTGGCCGGGACACGACCCGCCGCCGACCCGCGATTCGCCGTCGGCCGTTTCCGCCCCCAAGACTTGCCAAACCTCTTCACTCAATTCGGCGCGGACCTTTTCGATCGTTTTCGAAATGTCCTCGACCGAGCGCGCCATCATTTTAAGGGTCGGAATTTCCTGCTCGGGGGCGCGCGCGGAAAGCAGCGTTTGAAAAACAGCTCCCAGGGCCGACAGCGTCAGCTTATCGACGCGGAGCGCGCGCATCAGCGGGTTTTTCCTGATTGCCCCGATGTGCTCGGTTTTCCCGAGGATTATCCCCGCCTGCGGGCCGCCTAGCAGTTTGTCGCCGCTGAAGCAGACTACGTCGCCCCCCGCCGCTATGCTCGCCTGCGGCGTCGGCTCGCCACGCAGCCCAAGCTTTTCCACGTCGAAGAGCGCGCCGCTGCCGAGGTCCTCCATGACGGGGATTCCGCGTTTTCGTCCCAACTCGACGAGTTCCGACAGCTCGACCTCGTGAGTGAAACCGATGATGTCGTAGTTGCTTTTGTGAACCTTGAGCAACAGCGACGTCTCCGGCGAGAGTGCGCGCTCGTAGTCGGAAACGTATGTGCGGTTGGTCGTGCCGACCTCCACCAGCTTTGCGCCGCTCTTTTCCATTACGTCGGGAATCCTGAATGAGCCGCCGATCTCCACGAGTTCGCCGCGCGAGACTATGACTTCGCCCCCCCTGGCGAGAGTGTCGAGCGATATCATGACGGCGGCGGCATTGTTGTTGACGACCGTGGCGGCTTCGGCCCCCGTCAGCGCGCAGAGAAAAGGTTCAAGAATCGAATCCCGATGGCCGCGCTCTCCGGCGGCGAGATCGATTTCAAGGTCGCAGTAGCGGCCCGCCGCTTCCGACATCGCCGCAATTGTTCCGGCCCCGAGAATCGACCGTCCGAGATTTGTGTGGACGATTACTCCCGTGGCGTTGATTACACGGCGAAGCGAAGGCATGAGGCGCGCGCGTACCCGGTTTTCAACTTCATTCGCGATGGCGTCAAGCTCGATGGATGGGGCATCGACTTCCATCGTTTTGTGCGCGGTCCGCATCTCATCAATCACTTCGCGCACAACTCCAGTGACAAACTCGTCGCTGAGTTTCTCAAGAAGCTCCGCCACCCCGGGCGTCTGCTTCACCTTTTCGACGCTGGGAATGCGGCCAAGTTTTTTGGATGATTCCTGCTTCAATGTTCTTCTTTCTTCAGAAATAATTGTCACGCAATTGTTGCATAATGTCGGCGGGATTGTCAAACA
>CBFDAY010000440.1:0-2360 GCA_965602895.1 uncultured bacterium | reverse complement strand
AGCGCCACGTGGACCATTCGCGAGTACGCGATGATGGTCACGTCGTCGCCCTCGCGCTTTATGTCGGCCACGCCGAGCGGGATGGTGAAATCTTCGTCGTCCGGCGCCTCGCCTTTTATCCCGTAGAGCGCCTCGTGCTCGATGAACATGATGGGATCATCGTCGCGGATGCTGGACTTGAGCAGCCCCTTGGCGTCGGCGGGAGTCGAAGGCATCACGACCTTGATTCCGGGCGTATGCACATAGTGCGCCTCCAGGCTCTGCGAGTGCTGGGCGCCGAGCTGCTGGCCTCCGCCGCCGGGCGCGCGAAAAACGATGGGAATCGGCAACTGCCCGCCCGACATGTAGTAGAGCTTGGCGGCGTGGTTGACGATTTGATCCATCGCGAGAAGCGAGAAGTTGATGGTCATTAGTTCGACAATCGGTCTCAGGCCGACCATCGCCGCCCCCGTGCCCGCGCCCGCGATGACCTCTTCTGAAATGGGCGTGTCGATGACGCGCTCGGGACCGAACTCCTCGAGCAGCCCTTCGCTCACCTTGAACGAACCGCCCCACACGCCGACTTCCTCTCCCATCAGGAACACGTTCGGGTCGCGCCGCATCTCCTCGGCGTGCGCGTCCCTCAGGGCTTCGCGATATCTGATTTCGGCCATCTCAGAATTTCCCCGCGTACACGTTTTCGCACAGCGCCGAGGCGGGAGGGAAATCGGCGTTTTCGGCAAACTCTATCGCCTCATTGCAGATTTTCTCGACCTCTTCGTCGATCTGCGCAATCCGCTCATCGTTCAGCGTGCCTTCGCCCTTGAGCTTGTTGCGCAGGCGGACGATTGGGTCGCGCTGCTTCCATTGCTCGACTTCTTCTTTCGCCCGATAGACCTCGGGGTCGGCCACGGAATGGCCCCTGAAACGGTAGGTCTTCGCCTCAATCATCTCCGGCCTCTTTTGCGAGCGCACTCGCTCGGCGGCCCTCTTTGTGGCCTCGTAAACCTCTATGGCGTCCATGCCGTCGATGATCTGCCAGTCGACGCCATAACACGCCGCGCGCTTGCCCAGGTCCTCGGTGGAAGAGGCCTTTTTCAGGGGCGTGCCCATGCCGTATTTGTTGTTTTCGCAGAAGAAAAGAACCGGCAGATTCCATAGTGACGCAAGATTGAAAGATTCGTGGAACGAGCCCTCGTTGGCGGCGCCGTCGCCGAAGAAGCAGAGCACGATGTCGTCCTCTTTCCTGTAATTGATGGCGAAAGCCACACCTGTCGCGATCGGCAGGTCGCCGCCGACGATGGCATCGCCGCCGAGAAACCGTTTTTCGCGGCTGAAAATGTGCATCGAGCCGCCTTTGCCGCTGGAGACACCCGCCTCCTTGCCGAACAGCTCGGCCATCACAAGGTTCGGGTGCACGCCCTTGGCGATCGCCTGCCCGTGGTCGCGGTAACCGGTGACGACGTAGTCGGTCTCGCGGATTGCCGAGATCGCGCCGACGCCAATGGCTTCCTCGCCGATATACAGGTGGCAAAATCCCCCGATGTGGCCCTTCTGGTACATCTGGCTCGTCTTTTCCTCGAACCTGCGGATAAGGGCCATCTTTTTGTAAAGCTCAATTTGCAATTCGGCGTCCAAAGCGGATATTCCTCCCTAAATACTCAAGCAATGTGAGCGGTTGCGGCTCGCTACATAAAACATAACAAAGGTTTCCGTGGTTGTCAAACGGGAGGGCGAGTCCATGGATTTCCGTTGGATGCCCTCAAATTGAAAAGCCCTTTTGGGGATGCAGGCCCTTTTCGAGCGTGTGCCGACAACGTGATTGACCCGTCGCTACGCCGCTCGCAATAGCGGGAGGAAAAATTCTCGGAATGAGTGAGTGGATGAGACGTTACCGCTTCTTATGCCGATTCGCGAACGAAAATACTACCTGCGTACGCTTCTCATAGAGCGATCACTAATTTGCCGCTCTCGCAGGTTACCGCGTAAGTGTCAATAGCTTTTTTCGCAGACCCGGAAACCCTCTTGCCTCCATATTCGAACGTCGATTTACCCACGCTGCAACACTGCACCTGCTGCTCTCCCGGAACCGGGTCAAGACGACGCCTGGCATGCGTGCAGCGGTTCCGAAAGGCGTAATACCGGCCGTCATCTCCCTGGATTACCAGCACCCGGTTGGGAAGATTCTTCTTTTCGAGGCGAACGGCTCCGTTACGCTCAGCGAGTTCCGGCGCACGCTCAAGATCCACGATAATCTTTCCATCTTCGAATTTCCAGCAGCCTTCATCCGCCGGTTGCCGGGTGGCGCATATTCCAAGCACGCGTTGAAAAATGTTCCGATGAAGAGTTGCGTTTTCCATGACTTTAGCCTCCGAGTGAGA
>CBFDAY010000439.1:0-2363 GCA_965602895.1 uncultured bacterium | reverse complement strand
CGGCTCGATCCGCGCACGAAACTCTTCATTCTGGCGGCGTGGTTCGTCGTCGCGCTTGTCCCTTCGACGCTGCCGCATGCGCTCGGCGTGCTCGCGCTCGCCGCCATATATGTGACAATCGCCCGGAGCTGGAGCGCCGTCGCGCGAATACGCTCCTTCCTTCTGATAATCACCGTCTTCTCAATTGTCGTCTGGGGCGTTATCCCGCGCGAGGGCGAGGTGATCTTCCTGTTCGTAAGGCGCGAGGCGCTCGTGTTCGGCGCGCTGACGGCGATCAAGATCGACGCGATTCTCGTCGCCGGCATCGTGTTCCTCGCGACCACGCGCAACGAGGAGATCACCACCGGGCTGGTCAGGCTTGGAGTGCCCTACGTGATGTGCTTCGCGTTCTCGACCGCGCTCAGGCTCGTGCCGACCTTCGCCGCCACGGGCGCGACCGTCGTCGAAGCGCAGCGCAGTCGCGGGCTCGAACTCGACACCGGCTCGCTGTGGAGCCGCATGAAGGCCTACATTCCCCTGATGGCGCCGATATTCCTCGTCTCGATCCGCAACGCGAACCTGATGGCGATGGCGCTGGAGGCCCGCGGCTTCGGCGCGGGGAAAAAGCGCACGTTCTATATCCGGCTCCGCATGCGCCCCCGCGACTGGGCGGCCCTGATCGTCGCCGCAATGATAACCGCCGCCGGCATCTGCCTGGCGCTCTGAGATTGATTTCTCTGCACGACCAGCCGGACGAACGACCATTCCAATGACTCGGCTAGGCGCCCCTTACGATTAAGATTCAGCGCCGGAGCACACGGCCGGAGCGGGCGTCGAGCATGCGGCCGTTTTCGACGGCGTGCGCGCCGTTGACGAAGACGTGCCGTATGCCCTTGGGGTGTCGTCGCGGCTCGTCGTATGTCGATGTGTCGATTATCTCGTCCGGGTCGAACACGACGATGTCGGCCTTCATGCCCGGTCGGATCAGCCCGCGGTCGCGCAGCCCCAGCCGCGCGGCGGACGCCGAGGTCATCTTCCTTATTGCCTCGGGCAGTCCGAGGATGCCGAGTTCACGGCAGTAGTGCCCGAGGATGCGGGGGAACGCGCCGTAGAGCCGCGGGTGCGGTTTGCCGCCGAGCAGGCCGTCGGTGCATGCCATGTGGAGCGGATGCCTGAGGATCGTCTGCACGTCGTCCTCGTCGGCAACGAACAGGATCATCGACACGTTGAGGTCTTCCTCGATGAGCAGGTCGCAGACGGCGTCGATCATCGGCCTGTCCATCGCCTCGGCCACCTCGAACAGGTTTTTCCCCTCCAGGCGCTTGTTTTTCTCCGAGCCGACGCCGGAGACGCGGATGTCGGTGATGTCGACCGTCGAGGAGCTTCGCGACGCAAGCTCGGCCATGATCCTCTCGCGCGCGGCGGTGTCTTTCAGTCTTTCGATCATCTTGTCCGGGCCGCCTTCCTGGAGCCATTCGGGCAGTATGGCAAACAGCATCGTGCTCCCGGCGGTGTAGGGGTACTGGTCGAACGTCACATCGAGGCCGCGCTCGCGGGCCGCCTCGATCTTCCGCAAAAGCTCGCCCGCCATGCCGAATTGGGGGCGTCCGGCGACCTTGAGGTGCGATATGTGCAGCGGAACGCCGCTTCGCTCCGAGACACGGAGCATCTCGTCGAGCGCATCGAACAGACCGGCGTCCTCGTTGCGGAGATGGACGACAATGAAGCCGTCGTATCGGGCCATTCCTTTGCACAGCGCCGCAAGCTCGTCCTCGTCGGCGTATGAGCACGGCGGATAGATGAGGCCCGTCGAAAGGCCGATCGCGCCCGCCTCGAAGCACTCGCGCATGAGCGAGACCATGTCTTCCAATTCCGTTGCGGTGGCCCTGCGGTCCTCCATGCCCATAGTCCAGAGCCTGATGTTGCCGTGCGGCGCGAGGCACGCCAGATTCGGACCGGGCGACGCGCTTTCCAGCGCGGAGAGGTACTCGTCGAAACTCGACCACGACCACTCGATCCCGGGACTGCCGAGCAGGCCCGAGAGGTGCCGCCGCCAATCGGTCTTGTGTTCGGACCTTATGGGCGCGGTCGCGATGCCGTCCTGTCCGAGCAGTTCCGTGGTGATGCCCTGCATCAATTTAGGCGAGAGGAGGGGGTCCTCGAAGACCATCAGGTCGGAATGGCTGTGCGTATCGATGAAGCCCGGCGCAACCGCCATGCCCTCACAGTCGATGGTGAGGCGTGCCGCGGCCCCTGCAAGAGGGCCGATCTCCACTGTCGTATCGCCACGCGCCGCGACGTCGGCGCGAAACCACGGCCCGCCGGTTCCGTCGAAGACGCGGCCGTTTTTCAGCAGCAAATCGAAGTTAGCATTGTCGGCCATT
>CBFDAY010000438.1:0-2364 GCA_965602895.1 uncultured bacterium | reverse complement strand
AATTATAAAGAAAGCAAAAAAGCAGATTCCAACTAACCACTTCATCTCACAATTTCCCCATGTGGTTTGTTAAGTAAATAGTTCCGTATTTAATTATTAAGAACGGGTCCAATGCCTAAGCTCTCGGATTTCGACTACGACCTTCCCGACGACCTCATAGCCCAGTATCCCGTCGCGCAGAGAGGCGAGTCGCGGCTGATGGTGATCGACCGGGCGACGGACGGCATCTCTACGCGCAAGTTTTCGGACTTTGCCTCATATCCCGATCCGGGCGACGCCCTCGTTCTCAATGACACAAAGGTGTTTCCCTGCCGCATCCGGGCTGAGAAAGAGGACACCGGCGCGCAGATAGAGCTTTTGCTGCTGCGCGAGCTGGAAAAAGGCCTGTGGGAATCCCTCGTGCGCCCGGGCAAGCGCGCGAAAGTGGGCACAGTGCTCTCGATCTTAGGGGCCCGGCGGACCGACACGGTGGAAGTTGTGGAGGACCGCGGCGCGACAAAGATTCTCAGGTTTCACGGCGGCGATGTCAAGAGATTGTGCCGGCGCGTGGGGGAGATGCCGCTGCCGCCGTACATCAAAAGAGATGTCGAGTCAGTCGACTCGGAGCGCTATCAGACTGTTTTCGCCAGGGCGGAGGGCGCCGCTGCCGCGCCGACTGCGGGGCTCCACTTTTCGTCCGGCATGCTCCAGGTGCTTCGCGATAAGGACATAGCGCTCGAATTCGTCACGCTTCACACGGGTCTGGGGACGTTCCAGCCTCTCGAGCACGATGAGGTCGAGAAGAACGAGCTGCACGCCGAGAGGTACGAGATGTCGGATGAAACCGCCCGGCGCCTGAACGCGGCGCGCCGCAGATCCCGGAGGATTTTCGCTGCGGGCACAACCACGCTCCGGCTCCTGGAAACTGTATCAAACGAAAATGGTGAGTTCTCGGCCGGAAAGGGATCCTCCGACATTTTCATTTATCCGGGGCATGAGTTCCACTCGGCCGATGCGCTGCTCACGAATTTTCATCTGCCGCGAAGCTCGCTGTTGCTGCTCGTGTGCGCTTTCGCGGGCAGGGACCTCATAATGCGGGCCTACGAGATGGCGCTGAAGGAAAAGTTCAGGTTCTACAGCTACGGCGACGCGATGCTGATTCTCTGAGGACCGAAAACCGCGTTTTATTAGGGACAGACCCCATTTTTGACAAGGCCGCCGGTTGGGGGTATCATTTGGTTCATGCCGAGGGATAGCAAGGGTTGTAGCGACAGAAAATGGGGTCTGTCCCTATTTATTCCTTGCCGATTTTGATATGATGAGGACAACTGACCGGCGAGACCGTATTGCATTGCAGAAATATTGAATCTGCGTTCTAAGATTTGGGGAGGAGAGGGAAATTATGATGGGGTTTCTAAAGCGGTTTGAACGTCTGATTATTAAGGCCTTGTTGGTAATGATGATCTTCGTCGTTCTTCTGAGCACGATAGAGCTTGCTGTTGTCCTCGTGCAAGAGATGCTGAAGCCGCCGTTTCTCCTGCTCAATATAGCAAAAATGCTTTATGTATTTGGCTTCTTCATGATGGTATTGATTGGAATCGAACTGATGGAAACTGTGAAAATTTACCTTGAGGAGGATAGAGTTCATGTTGAAGTAATTCTCATGGTTGCAGTTATCGCCATTTCCCGAAAGATCATCATAATGGATATCAAGGATGTTGGACCCTTGAATCTGCTGGGGATCGCCGCAATTGTTTTGGCACTTTCGTACGGATATTTCTTAGTAAAGCGAGCCGAGTGTAGATGAAGAGAGAACTAATTCTGGCCAATGCATGGACAAAATAGGGACAGACCCCATTTTCCCTCCGATTCTGAGTTATCATTAGAAAATGGGGTCTGTCCCTATTTAATGCTAATTAATGAGAAGAGATTTTCCAAAGTGGCTGAAGAGTTCCAGTTCGAGCTGATAAAGACCGATTCGAGGACGAAGGCCCGCGCCGGGAGGCTGACGACGCCGCACGGTGTCGTGGACACCCCGTATTTCATGCCGGTCGGCACACAGGCGACGGTCAAGACGCTCTCCGCCGAAGACCTGGGCGCGCTCGGCGTAAAGATAATATTGAGCAACACTTATCATCTCTATCTCCGGCCCGGCCACGATGTGATCCGCGCCGCCGGCGGGCTGCACTCGTTCATGAGCTGGGACGGGCCGATCCTCACCGACAGCGGCGGTTTCCAGGTTTTCAGCCTCGCCGAACTCAACAAAGTCACCGATGAGGGCGTCCATTTCCAGTCGCATATAGACGGCTCGCGTCACTTTTTCACACCCGAACTCTGCATCGAGGCGCAGGAGGCGCTGGGCGCCGACATAATCATGCCGCTGGA
>CBFDAY010000437.1:0-2366 GCA_965602895.1 uncultured bacterium | reverse complement strand
TCCTCATTACGAGTGAGGTGCTCTACCAGCTGAGCTACTCCAGCCTTTCAGTCACGCCCAATTCTAGCATAATCGAGCAGTAGGGTCAATCGCAATTTGCAGGCAGAGGCTTTCCAGATTCATTGATGTCAACGCCTGTCGACCCACCAGCAAAGGATAGTGCGCGTCGCGCCACTACGATTTTCAATATGCTGCGGGAATACTGTCGGGGAAACGGGATTGGCGTTGAGGAAACGGGAATGATATTGGGCTTGCGCATGGACTCATCGAGTTGGTTTCTTAAAAGCGAAGTGAAGTGTTGCCGATCCAGACGCCCGCGGCAACTTCATCCTGCGCCATCCTCGGAAAAATTGGGGGAAGTCCGACAGAGATTTGGCTTGACTTTTTCGGGGATTTCGGTTATATATTATGTATAGTGATTCGCCGAGATCGGTGACGTAAGGAAAAGGGATTGCGTTGGGTGTCAGTAACGTAATCCATAATTTTTTGCGCCCGGCGGCGGAGCATCGCAATTCTCGGGGGCGTAGTTCAGATGGATAGAACGCCGGCCTGTCACGCCGGAGGTCGCGAGTTCGAATCTCGTCGTCCCCGCAATTTTTTGTCCGGTTGACGGAAGCCCAGGAGGCGTCTATTAGCGCTCTCGAGCCCTTTCCTGTGCTACAGATCATATCGAAAACCGCCTTATCTGTTCGACAAGCCCTTCCCGGCTGGAAATCTATTCTTTCTGCAATCGCGCTTGCGCTTTTTTGCCTGCAGTCCGTCTCCGTTGCGGCGGAGTTCGGCTCGCGCGCGCCATCGTTTTCCTTGACCAGCCTGGCGGGCGACACGGTTAGCCTGGCGCCCCCTCCCAAGGGCACGCTGCTCGTTCTTTATTTTTTCGATCCCTCCGACAAATCGATAAGCATGCTTGTCCGCCTCAACGATGCCGTATCAAAAAGCTCCGGCGCGCTGTCGCTGCTTGCGATCGCCCGCGCCGCCCCTGACGGGTTAAAGGCTTCTCTGGCCGGAAGAGAGGGACTCTATCCCGTCGTGCTGAATGACAATGAAGGGGTCACTTCTGCCTACGGGTTCAGGAAGAAGCTCCCCGCCGCCGTGATTATCGGTCCCGGCGCGCGGGTCGGCGCCGTGCTGGCGCCGGTTTCAACGGCGGACGAGATATTGATGTCGGCGGCGGACACATTCATGTCGCTGATGCTTCCCGGCCAGGCGGAACGCGTTTACGCCGCCGTGTCCAAAGATGCGTCCGATTTGGAAAAGGTAAAGCTCGGCGATGGCTATGCCCGTATGCTGGCTGGGGATACGGCCGACGCGCGCCGAACATTCAAGTCGCTGACCGGCGGTTCCTCTCCGGTATCTTTTGAGGCGCACGCAGCACTGGGGTTTCTCGAATTCGGGCAGGGCAGGGACGGCGCCGCTCTGGCGGCCTGCGGACGAGCCTCCGGCAGCGGGTTTGCGGAATACGTCATGGGTCTGACAAACGCGCGCGCCGGCCAGTGCCAGGCTTCGTCCTCATTGTTCGGCCGCGCGACAAAAGGCCGGTTTGCCTTCAAATGGCAGGAGGCGGTTGCGCTGGGCATGTCTGCGAGGATGGCCGAGGAGCGCGCCGCCGATCGGGATGCCCTCAATCTGTATAAGCGAGCGACCTTGCTCTCGCCACTGAATCCCACTATCAATGCCAACCTTCTCTCATATCATCGGCGGAAAGAAAGTTTTCCGGCGGCATCCAGGTACGTGGAAATCATCAAGGACGTCGATCCCGAAGATCCGCTGGTAATGGCGCTGGTCGACGAGTATGAGGCCGAAGTGGAGTTCAAGGGAAACGCCGCCGCTCGCAAGCGCCTGAAAAAGAAGCTGAATACGAATCCAAAGAGGGGTGCGGAAGCGGGCGGGCCGCGCGTGGTTCTTGTTCCCGACCTTGCCGTCACGGATTGTCCTTTTGAGCTGAGCGCTCTGCCCTCGGCGGGCGCCGGAGTGCTGAGGCGGAGCCTCGAAGCGACCGGTTTGTTCACGGCGATACCGCGCCACGAGATGCTTGCCGCGGCGGAACAACTGGGGATTCCACAAAAGAGTTTGCTAAAGCCCAAGCACCTGCTAAAGCTGGCAAGAGCGCTCTCCGCCGACCTGATTACCTTGGGGGAAATGGGAAGTCACAAGAGCGAATATTTCATCAATATCCGGATCGCCGTCGCGCCGTCGGGAGAGGTGCTGGCGGTCGCTTCGGAAAGAATTCGCTCGGTTGAGGAATTCGCGCCTGTCATACAGAGATCTGCCTCGCAGCTCAAAGAAAAAGTGGCCGCCCACTACGGCCGCTGACTAACCCGCCTGCCCCGAATAGAGACGCATATCTCAATTCGGGCGACCCACCG
>CBFDAY010000436.1:0-2402 GCA_965602895.1 uncultured bacterium | reverse complement strand
GCTGGCGAAGGGAATCGAACCCCCAACCAGCCGCTTACAAGGCGGCTGCTCTACCGTTGAGCTACGCCAGCACAGACCACCCCGCAGGCGAGGCATATTATCAGAATTCGACAAAAAAAGTCAAGCGGACCTTTTGGGGGCGGACGCCGCATTACCACAGCGCACTCCGAGTGGGCCGCTTTCTTACCGACAAAGTGTAGCAGAAAAAAGGTCAATTGTCAAGGCTTGCGACGGAGAATCGACGCGCCTAAGTGCTTGACATGCTTGACAATATATGCTAAGCTTGCCCAACATGTCAAATGGTCCACCCAACTGAAGCAGCCATGGGCCGGCGGATAAACTGAATCGTCCACAGGAGGAGGGCATGCCTGATTCCGCAAGCGAAAGCAATCCCGTTGTTCTTATAGTTGATGACGAAGAAATCATGCAGGATGTGATGCGCGATATCCTTGCGGAATCCGGTTATACCGTCGATGTTGCGGATAACGGAGATCGCGCCCTTGCAAAGGTGGGAAGCAGCGATTATGACCTGGTTTTTGCCGACATCCGAATGCCGGTCATGGACGGGATGGAGTTTTTAAAAAGGGCAAAGGAGGTCAAGCCCGACCTGGACATCATCATGATGACCGGGTACGCTTCCGTGGATGTGGCCGTCGAGGCGATGAAACTCGGCGCATTCGATTTTATCACTAAGCCGTTCAATCTGGAGCATATAAGAATTGTGGCGGAGCGCGCGGTCGAGAGCAAGGATCTCAGGAAACAGGCGAAAGAAGGAGAATACTACAAGCAGCTTTCGCTTACCGACGGTTTGACTGAGCTGTACAACCATCGCCATTTCTATAAACTGCTTAACGCCGAGCTGAGCAGGTCGGAGCGAAATGGCCGCAGTTTTTGCGTGCTCATGATAGATGTTGATGATTTCAAGGTCTACAACGACACCCTCGGCCATACCGATGGTGATTATGCGCTCAGGTTCCTCGCCTGGCTGCTGAAGCATCACGCCCGCTTGTCGGATGAGGTGTGCCGTTACGGCGGCGAGGAGTTCTCAATGATTCTGGCCGAGACAAGCGCAGCCGAGGGCAAGATGGCGGCGGAGCGATTCAGGCGCATTATCGAGGAAACGGAGTTCGACCATCAGGATGTTCTCCCCGGCGGAAACCTGACCATCAGTATTGGGCTCGCAGCTTTTCCGGATGATTCGCGCTCTCCCGACGATCTCGTCAAGAAAGCCGATGAGGCGCTGTATCAAGCCAAAAGGGAGGGGAAAAACAGGGCTGTCGCCTGGGCCGAAATATCGGAGAATGCCGCCAAGAAGGGGGAGCCGATTTCCTGATCCGGCGAAAGCCCGCCGCTCGGCGGCCCCGCCGGGTATTGCTTCCGCCCGCTCCCGCCTGCCGAAACTGATTGTCTTCCGAAGTGAGACCGCCTCTATTCCTCGCGCCCGCACTCGCCGCCTTCGCCGCGGAGTAATTCGAGCGCGTGTGGTATGGCGCCCTTGATGAAACCGAGACATTCGCGCACCGCCTTGGGGCTGCCGGGCAGGTTGATGATGAGCGAAGTTCCCAGCGTCCCGGCCACGGCACGCGAGAGCATGGCGGTCGGCGTGATATCGAGACTTTTCAGCCGCATGATCTCCGTGATGCCGGGCAGCTCCTTGTCGATGACCGCGCGCGTGGCCTCGGGCGTGACGTCTCGCGGGGCTATGCCGGTGCCGCCGGTGGTGAGTACGAGGTCGGCGGACTGCGCAAGCCGCCTGAGCGCGAGTTCGATGTGGCCCCGTTCGTCGGCGACGATGTCGTGCTCGACGACTTCGCCCCCCATCTCCTCGACGATTTCGTGTATGGCGGCGCCGCTCTTGTCTTCGCGCTCGCCGCGCGAGCCTTTGTCGCTTATGGTGAGTATTGCCGTTCGCATTGTCTTTTCCCCGGAGTATGAGTTTGCCTGACGCCGAAGGCGGGTTTCGCCGCCTAGTCTTCGACCAGGACCTCGTCGCCCTTCTTGATTTCGCCTCCGCGCAGCACGCGCGCAAAGATCCCTTCTCGCGGCATCACGCAATCGCCCACGGCCTCATAGATGGCGCACCTGTCGTGGCACTCTTTGCCGATCTGCGTGACTTCGACGAGGCATTGGCCGAGGCGGAGCTTCGTTCCGACGGGAATCTCGTAAAGCACGAGTCCGCTCGTGGTGATGTTCTCGGCGAAGTCGCCATAGCCGACCTCGAGGCCGCCGCCACGCATTTTCTCGATGCTTTCCTCGGCCAGCAGGCTAATCTGCCGGTGCCACTTGCCGGCGTGCGCGTCGCCCTCGATGCCGTGGTCGACGCTAAGCGCGGCCGATTCGACGGGAGTCTTCTTTGCTCCTTTTTCTGAGCTGGTGGATATGGAAACGATGGTTCCTTTTTT
>CBFDAY010000435.1:0-2404 GCA_965602895.1 uncultured bacterium | reverse complement strand
GAAGGTGTACTTCAACCAGCCCGACGCCGAGATGATCTTCACCGGCGGCACGTGGGAAAACATGATCGAGTTTGCCCGCATAAGCGGTTTCCCGGAAGATCTGCTCGAGGATGCGCTTCACAAACATCCGGGCTATAAATACGGCTCCCAGATGAGTTTCGAGCTTACGATCCTGGAGGACGGCGACGAGTTGGGCGTCGGCGACTACACTTTCAGATGCGTCCACACGCCCGGCCACACCCGGGGCCACACATGCCTGTATGAGCCCGACAAAAAGTTGTTCGTCGCGGGCGATCACATCCTCATCGACATCACGCCGAACATCCAGCTCTGGTCCAGCGACGAGAACCCGCTGGAACAATACATCGCCAGCCTGGACAAGGTCTACGAGCTGGATATCGAACTCGTACTGCCCGGCCACAGGCGCCTCGTGAAAAACTGCAAGGAAAGAATCCGCGAACTGCAGCGGCATCACCGCCATCGGGCGGACGAGATTCTATCGATCCTCGAAAATGGGAGCCAATCCGCGTATCAGGTGGCCTCGCAGATGACATGGGACATAGATTCCGATTCATGGGAAGAGTTCCCTGTGCCGCAGAAATGGTTCGCCACGGGAGAGGGTATCGCCCACCTAAAATACCTCGAGGACAGGGGCGAGATATCCGGCAAAACCAGGGACGGGAAGATAGTGTATTCGCTGGCGTGAAAAGGACCGCCTAGCCCGGCTTCCATCGACGCCCGCAATCTATGCATTTCCATTTCCTGCTGGGGATCGGAATGGGCCCGCCGAGAAGCAGCCAGAAAGCATACGCCAGACGCCGATTGACCTTTTCGGGGTAGACATCCGGCGAATCACATTGCGGGCAACGTGGAAGCGCAGGATCGTATGTTATTGGACCTTCGGAGACTGTTGCGGCGCTTGGCTTCTCCCGAAGAATTTCGACGGCTCTCCGAGCGTCCCCCCCAGCTACCGTCAGCTTCACTCTGCCAACGGCAAATGAATACAGCCAATTGACCGCGACAACATGCTCATCAAAGTAAAAACACCTGATGCCCGCCCATTCGAGTCTCATCCCGGACAGATGCGCCTCAATCTCATGGCCGAACGCCCCAATATGAACGAACTCGGCGGGCATATGCTATGTGCTCCGAGGCCGTGTTTCTCGATTGTCCCGCAGTGAAGCCACTCTCAGCATATAGACTATGCCTACTCGATCACGATACAGTCGAGGCCCTTCGCCACGTCCTCGTTAAGCTCGACGCCGAGGCCGGGCGTGTCGGGAATCTCATAGTAGCCGTCAACGGCCTTCGGCTCTAAGGCGCTTGTGACGAGTTCGTAGTGTTCGTCGAGGAAGTACGGGAACCATTCCTGAATCAGGAAATTTGTCATGCACGCGTCGAGCTGCACCGCCGCCGCGGTCGCGACCGGCCCAGCGCAGTTGTGTGGGGCCATGACGAGATTGTACGTCTCGGCATATGAGGCGATCTTCTTGGTCTCGGTCAGGCCGCCGGCCAGCCCGACGTCGGGCTGCAGAATGTCGAGCACCTGATCCTCGATATATTTGCGGAAATGATATCGGCTGTACAGCCGCTCGCCCGCCGCGATGGGCACGTTGACGTTTTCGGAGACTTTCTTCATGCTGTCGACATTAAGCGCGTCGACCGCCTCCTCGTAGAAGAAGGGGTCAAGCTCCTCCAGCCGCTTCCCGATCTGTATTGCCGAGGTTGTGCCGAGATTGCCGTGGCACTCGATGAGGATGTCAATATTCGGCCCGACCGCCTCGCGCACGGCCTTGACCCTGTCGTACACGCACTGCGCCATCTCGCGCTCGATCACGCGGCCGGGGTAGCCCCAACTGCCGTCGGGCCTGATGGCGAACGGGTCGAACTTCATGGCGGTGTAACCGTCGGCGACGACCTTCTTCGCGAGTTCGCCGTAGTCCTCCGGCTGCGAGGCGCCGATGTACCAGCCGTTGGCGTAAAGGCGCAGCTTATCGCGGCACTTGCCGCCGAGAAGATCATAAACAGGCACGTTAAGCGCCTTGCCCTTGATGTCCCACAACGCTTCGTCGATTCCGCTGATGGCGCCGTAGACGACGGGGCCGCCGCCCTGCCCCCAGAACGTGTCGCGGAACATCCGCTCCCATATCCGCTCTATCTGGAACGGGTTCTCCCCCAGCAGCAGGAACTCGGCGATCTCCTTTGCCATCCGCGCTCCCGCCTCGCCGCCGAGGCCGTAGGCAAGCGCGATCTCGCCTATTCCGGCTATGCCTTCATCCGTATGGATGCGCACTATCACGGGGCTCATCCACGACCGCGGCGGCGGCGCGGTAAAAATCTCGACCTTGACGATATTCATGGTTCGTCCTCCTCATTGAAATTGCGTGTCATATTGTGATTCCAC
>CBFDAY010000434.1:0-2405 GCA_965602895.1 uncultured bacterium | reverse complement strand
TCTTCCTTGATGACGGAGGGATCCTCGGCGCCGTCGGAGCCGAGAAGCTTGTTGAGCTTTTCCTCATCGCGCTTCAAGGCGTCTTCGAGCGCGCCGTCGCCGGCCCCGAGGTCTGATTTTCCCGCGATGTATTCGCATGCGTGCTCGCCGGCGATCTTGCCGAACACGATGGTCTCAAGCAGCGAGTTGCCGCCGAGCCGGTTCGCGCCGTGCACGCTCACGCATGCCGCCTCACCCGCGGCGTAGAAGCCCTTCACGCGCGAGGCGCCGTCCTTGTTGCAGTCGATGCCGCCCATCGTGTAGTGCTGGCCCGGCTGCACGGGTATAGGCGCGTCGACGGGGTCGATGCCGAGAAACTTTTTGCAGATGTCGCGTATGCCCGGCAGGCGCGTCGCGATCTTCTCCTCGCCGAGGTGCATGAGGTCGAGGTGCATGTACGCGTCGTCGAACCCGCGTCCCTCGATGATCTCGGTCGTCATGTTGCGGGCGACGATGTCGCGCGGGGCGACCTCCATCGCTTTGCGGCTGTCGGAGTAATCGGCCAGGAAGCGTTCGCCCTTGTTGTTCGTCAGGTATCCGCCCTCGCCGCGGCAGCCCTCGGTCATGAGGATGTTCGAGCCGAGCAGCGTTGTCGGATGAAACTGGATGAACTCCATGTCCTTGAGCGGCACGCCCGCCCAGAAGGGCACGGCCATGCCCATGCCGGTGTTGATGAGCGCGTTCGTCGAGTTGGGATACATCCGGCCCGCTCCGCCCGTGGCGAAAATGACGGCGTCGGCTTTGAACGTTTCGAGGTTGCCGCTCGCCATATCCAGCGCGACCACGCCGCGGCACACGCCGTCCTCGACGACGAGCGAGGTGACCAGCCACTCATTGTATATCTTAAGCTCGCCGCGCTCGGCGGCCTGCTCGTATTTGACGATCTGCTCGTAGAGCGTGAGCAGCAGCATGTGCCCGGTCTTGTCGATGGCGAAACAGGTGCGCGGAAAGCCCGCGCCGCCGAACGGCCGCTGCGCTATCTTGCCGTCGGGCGTGCGATTGAACGGGCAGCCCCAATGCTCCATCTCGATGACGCGCCCCGAAGCGTCCTGTATCATGCGCACGACCGCGTCCTGGTCGGCGAGATAGTCGCTGCCCTTGACGGTGTCGAACGCGTGGCGCTCCCACGAATCGTGCGAGCCGCGCGGGTGATTGCCCAGCGGGGCGTTGATGCCGCCCTGCGCGGCGACCGAGTGCGAGCGAACGGGGTAGACCTTCGAGAGGACGCCGGCCTTGAGGTTTCGAATGTTGACCTCGATGGCCGCCCTTAAGCCGGCCAGCCCGCCGCCGACGATTATGACATCGTGGTATTTCATTTCAGGTTCACACTCAGTTTTACGGAAGGGACTGTCCCAAGAATTACGGCCGCGAAGCGGCGTAGATTCGGGACTGTCCCCGATGGAAATCAACACATTGCGACAACACTACGGTATTCCCGGTTTCTCAATGCCCCATCATCTTCGGGACGTAAATCCAAAGGCTGTAAATCATCGTGATAGCGGTCAGCGCGCTCGCGATCCAGAACAGCGATTTGCGGCTTCGCGTGGCCGAGAAAAAATCTACGATGATGATGCGCACCCCGTTGAACATGTGGAAGGCGACGCCGAGTATTATGAGGAGTTCGAGCCAGTGCAGCTTCTGCGCCATTTCGGTCGCTTCGTTGTACTTCTCCGGCCCGAACACCATCGCGTAGCCGTTGAGGAAAATATGCGGGATAAGGTATATCGCGAGCAGCAATCCCGTCAGCCGATGCAGCCCGAAAGAGGGCTGGCCCTCGTGTCGGTTGAGCAGGAAGTCTTTCAGCCAGTTCACTCAATCGCTCCTATTTCGCAAAAGGAACCAGGACGAAGACGCCGTAGGCGATCCAGACCAGTCCAAACACAGCGAGCCCCCAGGCTATGCCGCGCCGCAGCTTTTCCGAGGGATTGAAATCCGCGAGGATCGACCACAGCCCGTTGAAGCCGTGGTAGACGCACGCGAGAAGAAGCAAAAGATCGAATACGAGCCAGCCGGCGTGTTGCAGCCGCGCCGACACGCTTTCAAACGAGATGGCTTCCTTGCCGAGCGGGAGCACGATGACGTGGACCGCCATCCCGAAAACGAGGTATGCGCCTGTTATTCGCTGGAACAACCAGGACCAGAGCCCGCGTTGTTGAGCCATGGAAATCCTCGTCCGTCAGACCGAAAAATGGAGTGTTTTGGCGACATGCGAGAAAAAGTTCTAGAAAAAGATAGCAGACAGGGCGAGGATTTGTCAAGGCGGAAATCCAGCCAACAAATCAATTCAACAGCATCCAGACCAAGGTCATTCATTGCGTGCTTGGGAAGTTCCGCTTAAAGCCCGCTAATGTTAACTTCATCCTTCC
>CBFDAY010000433.1:0-2418 GCA_965602895.1 uncultured bacterium | reverse complement strand
TCTTCTTTGCTCCTTTTTCTGAGCTGGTGGATATGGAAACGATGGTTCCTTTTTTCACCCTTTTACTCCTTTTTATCTCGCTCTTTATGTCTCCCAGGCGAGAGGGATACGAAGTATCCCCTGTCAGCGGCCACTGGCCGCATTCCGCTTGTATTTTCCGCTCTTGCCGCCTGATTTTTCGAGCAGCCTGATGTCGGATATGATGATGTCCTTGTCGGCCGCCTTGCACATATCGTATATCGTGAGCGCGGCGACGGCCGCCGCCGTCAGCGCTTCCATTTCGACGCCGGTCTTGGCGGTCACCCTAGCCTCGGCGAATATCTCGACCGAATCGTCCGTAACCTTGAAGTCCACCTGTACGTTCTCGATAGGGAGCGGGTGGCACAACGGAATCAGCTCTTGGGTCCGCTTTGCGGCCATTATGCCCGCGATGCGGGCGACCTCGAACACGTCTCCCTTCTGGATCTTCTTGTTCGTAATGAGCCGGAGCGTCTCCGGCTTCATGCGGGCGACGGCTCCCGCGCGCGCGACGCGGCGCGTGGCGCGTTTGCCGCCGACGTCCACCATGCGCGAGGCGCCTTTGTCGTCGAAGTGGGTCAGTTTTTTCATTTTGGCTCCTTAGAGAATTTTGACCGCATCCGGTTCGAAAAGGCAATAGATCTCCTCGCCTAGCTTGAGGCGAAGCTGTCTGAGCAGATCTTTCGAGATGATGCCCGTGAGCCGCACACCGACGTTGATTATCAGATGAACGTCGGTTTCGTGCATCGTCATGCTCACTATTTTGCCTTTATAGCAATGCGTCGAGGGCGAAGCCGCGGGCTCGCGCGAGACGGATATCGCGTGCGGATCGATGGAGATGTGGGCCGGCCCCTCCGGCCCCGAAACGAGGTCGATGCTGACTTCGCTGCTGAGCTTTATCCGGCTGACGCCGTCTTGCTCGAAGATTGTGCCGGAAAACAAGTTCTCATATGCGAACGCCTCGACTCGGCCGTCGTAAAGCGAGATAATCCTGTCGGCGAGCGCGGCGGCCTGGTGGTAGTTGTGCGTTGAGAACACGACCGTCATCTTTTGCTCGGTGGCCAGTCGTCTGATAAGTCGCTCGATCTTTTCCGCATGTTTTTTGTCCACGCTCGCGGTCGGCTCGTCGAGAAGCAGCAACTCGGGCTCGAGCGCAAGCGCGCGTGCGAGCGCCACTCGCTGCTGCTCTCCGCTGGATAGCCTGCTCGCGTCTCTTCTCTTGAAGCTTTCGAGGCCGACCGTCTCGAGCACGGCGTCGGTTTTCTCCCTTATGCGCATTCGCGACATCCCCCGCAGCCTCATTCCATAGGCGATGTTGTATCCGACGGATCGGTTGAACAAGAACGGTGGATGCGTGACCATGGTGATGCGGCGCGCCAGCATGGTGTGGTTCGGGGCGCCGTTCCATATGCGAGTTGAGTCGAAGGCGATCTCGCCGGTCGTGGGACGCTCGATGAGCGCCAGTATCTTGAGCAGGGTCGTTTTGCCGGAACCGTTCGGGCCGACGAGGGCACAAGTCTGCCTCGGCAAGAAAGTCAGATGCGGGATGTCGAGCACCGTGGTGTCGCCGTATGTCTTTTTGATTTGCCTGATCTCGTATATTGTTTGTTCGGATGTCATCGGTCCCCGTCAGGCTCCCCTCAACCTAAAGCTTTGAACCGCCGCATTCACCGAAAGCGCAATCAGGAGAAGGATTATCCCCAGCGCCATGGCGAGCGCGAATTCGCCCTTGCCGGTCTCGAGTGCGATGGCGGTCGTCATCGTTCGTGTGTATCCATCTATGTTGCCGCCCAGGATCATCGCCGAGCCCACCTCGGCGATCACGCGCCCGAATCCGGCGGCGACAGCCACAAGGATTGCGTAGCGGGCCTCGCTCAGGATCGCCCGGGCGGCCTGGAAAGCGTTGGCGCCGAGCGTGCGCGCCGTCTCGCCGACGCGCGCGTCGATAGATTTGGTGGCCGAAAGCGAAAGCGCCGTGATGATCGGGGCCGCGAGTATGAACTGGCCGATGATCATCGCCGTCGGCGTGAAAAGGAGTCCGTATGCCCCCAGCGGCCCGCGTCTCGAAATGAACGAGTATACGGTAAGCCCGACTACGACGGTGGGCAGCGCCATGGCGGTGTTCAGCGCGACTTCAACGTGATGCTTGCCCCGGAACTGCGAGATGGCAATGGCGAATCCGAGCGGAACTCCTACGATGCTCGCGAGGATAGTGGATGTTATGGACACGCGCAGGGAAGTCCACACCACGAGCGCAAGCTCACGGTCGAAGTGAACGATCAGCCAGAAGGCCTTGCTTACCGCTTCAGAAAGATAATCCATAGCTCAGCCGTTTGCGGCGGCGCAAAATGGGGCGCGCTAAAAAAAACTGCCAGTCCCCAAACCTCGTGGAACTGGCGC
>CBFDAY010000432.1:0-2429 GCA_965602895.1 uncultured bacterium | reverse complement strand
AGCAGGTCGGCATCGGCCAACGCTGCCGCGACACTTGGGTTGAGTGTGAAGCCCCCTCCCATGCACTGAGGATGGTCATCGGGAACGGAGCCCCTGGCGGAACTGCGCGTATAAAGCGGGATATCGGCCTTCTCGATGAATTGCTTCAACTCCTCATGCGCCTGCGACCACCATACACCGCCGCCGGCAACGATAACCGGCTTTTTTGCCTCTGCTATAAGTGCCAGCGCTCTTTCCACGTCCCGAGCGTTTCCGGCAGGGGGCGACTGAATCCGATGGCACTCGGGTATCTGTATCGATGCGGCGTCTATTTCCTTTTCCATCAAGTCCCTGGGAATCTCAATATACGCGGGACCCGGCCGGCCGCTCGTGGCATGGCGCAGCGCCATTCCCATGTAATCCGGAATCCGCTCACTCTGATAGACTGCGCGCGCGAATTTCGTCATGGGCTTGACGATATCGATCTGGTTGAAATCCTGGAGCGCGCCCGTGTCGAACTGATCGATCGATGCGTGTCCGCCGATCGCCAGCAACGGTGTGCCACCGGAATAGGAGTTTGCTATGCCCGTGAGCAAATTGGTGAATCCGGGACCCGCGGTACCTGTGCAGATTCCAGGCTCCCCGGTCGCGAGTGCCCATCCCTCAGCCATATGCGCCGCCGATTCCTCGTGACGCACATCTATTACTCTTATGCCCATTTCAACGCAGCTCTCGAAGACCGGATAAATGTGTCCTCCTACCAGGCCAAAGATATGCTTTGCTCCATCGTTCTTCATGACCTGCGCCACCATCGCGCCGCCTGTTAATTTGGACATTATTCTCTCCTTGGTTTGAACCGATATTCTTTCATAACTGCGCCATTTTTCTGGCCATATCCAGCGGATTTTCGCACGGCGTAATGCCGAGTTCTATTAACTTGTCCGAGGCATCCACCGGCTCGGCGCTCCACTCCTCCATGGTATTCAGTGTGCCTCCCATAAACACCTGTATATCCTGGTTTCTTCGCATTGCCTCTCTCATGAGTTGCTCACCCCAACCAACGCACTGGCCGTTGTGGATGCTTATCGCGATATAAGGGGTTCCCTCCTTACTCGCCAGGTCCAGGACCTGCTCGGGATCCAACTCAACACCACCGCTCACGGCCTTGCCTCCGACTTCATTCACGACCTTGCTTAAGACATAGAGCCCGAACTCATGAGTGTCGGCGGACCCGACAATAATCTTCCTGCCCTCGACCGCGCCTCCCAGTCCTTCGTCGCGGGCCGTTTCTATGTAAGTGTTCGCCAGTGGATCGGATTTCTTGAATAGATCGGTAACGGCGAATGGGACAAATCCCCTGTATCTGGAGGAGTCCCTTTCGCCAGGATGGAAAAGCTCCTCGAGTTTTCCGCCCCCCAACCTCGTGATGGCCAACATTATCTGGAGGGGATCCTGGATGTCCACGCCCATATCGGGCAGCCCTCTCAGTATGTTTTCGAAGAATTTCCTGCCGTTTTCTACAAGCACGTCCCTCAGCTTGAGTATCTCCGTATCGTCGAAAATCCCGGCCTCCTCGATTTCCAATACCCTGGGCATGGCGGCGTTGCACGCCACGGCGGCATCGATGATCTCATCCAGCGTCGGCACCCGAAGAGCTTCGGTTACGGGCTTGGGATTATAGAAGGCGCCCGTCCTGTACCTACGCTCCATTACGGCAAACGGGATGAAATCTCCCAGCAGAATGCCCCAGTTCGCTGCTGTATCCTCAGTGACGTCCACCGTGTTTCCCTCGTAGTGTCCGACAACGGGATCAAAACTTTCCGCTTTCCCGGCCTCAAAAATAGCCAGCCATGTTGCCAACTTCGATGGCAGATGACCTATCAAGCCGCCTACGCTCACATTATATGCGGCCCCGCAGAGTTTATCGACTATGTATTGCTCAAGAAGAGCATAGCCGACATCCGAAGCATGATCGAGGAAAGAGCCCGCGACGCCGTCCCCTATGTAGCTTCCCAAGTTCGCAAAATTGTCTCGTTTGCTGGCAAGGATCCCGACCGCCTTCAGGGTCTCGGCTATCTGTCCGACATCGTCGTCCCAACACGGGTATTTCCATGAAAACTGAGAAAAAGTACCCATTGCGACGCCGCCGGCATTCAGAGCATTTGTTGCATTTTCCACGGAGTTTGGGCATCCCACGACGTGGTCCGCAAAGGCAACGAAGATAGGGGCCGCCTGCATGATCCGCTTGTAATCTTCAGGGCTTTCATATATGAAGCTCGTTCCCTTGGGCACCTTGCCTCTGAGGTCGGCCGGCAGCCCGTTAACCACGCTGCTCGTGACATACATCGCGCCGAAATCGAGGCCTCGCTTTCGGCATTCTTCGTACAGTTTGCCCGTCGCCTCGACATGCTCATCAATCGTCCGTAGGCCCATTTGCGGGAATAATTTGA
>CBFDAY010000431.1:0-2439 GCA_965602895.1 uncultured bacterium | reverse complement strand
AGCCTGTTGGCAAGCCCCCACGGCCTCGAGGGGAACACGGCCGGATTGCTCGAGCTGGTCATGGACGGTGGCCGCGATGCCGGCGCCGAGATCGAGACTGTCGTGCTCGCGGGCGACACGGTCGGCCCTTGCAAGGCGTGCGACGTCTGCCACAAGCAGGGTGTCTGCCCGCAAAAAGACGACTTCGAATCGATCAAAGCAAAGATCTACGAAGCCGACGCCCTCGTGCTCGCGACACCCAACTATATCTTCCATGTCAGCGCCCAGCTAAAGGCGTTCATAGACAGGTGCTGCGGCGTGATCCATTGCATGTCATTCCGCGGCAAATACGGCGCGTCGGTTGTCACCTCCGGCGGCGGCGGCGAGGAGCCCATCGCCGAGTATATGAGCCGGGCCATGATAAGCATGGGAATCACCCCGGTCGGCTCGGTGTGGGCGACGATGGGCGCGATCCACGGCGGGGAATTCCCGGACGATATCAAAAACGAGGCAAGAGGACTCGGCCGCGAGCTTGCGGAGTCGTGCAAAAGCAAGCCCGTGTTTCCGGAAGTCGAACAGGCGCAGTCCGAGTTTAAAGAGCGGATGCAGATGCTTGTAGAGTTCCGCAAAGAGGACTGGCCCTACGAGTACGAATACTGGCAAAAGCACTACGGGTTGGAATAGGACTGTCGGCGGCTCGCTCCTGTTCAGAAATAAATCCGATACCCCAGCCCGTATTGCTTGAAGCCGAGCGATTCGTACATGCGGTGGGCGGCGGGGCGCTCCTTGCTGCTGGACAGGCCGACCTTGTAGCATCCGCTCTCTTTGGCCACGGTCACGAGATGCTTTACCATCGCGCCCGCAATGCCCGTGCGGCGCATGCTTTCGTCGACGATGACGTTTTCCATCACGGCCCACGGCAGCCCGCGATGCGAGAGGTTGGGCACTATGACGAGGTCGGCCGAGCCGACAATCCGGCCGCCGACCTCGGCGACAATCAGCTTGTGGTTGGGGTCGCGCTCGATCTGTTCGAAGATCTTTTCGTAGTCGGCAAGAGTCGAAGCACCCTGCGATTCGGCCTCGCTGGTCGTTATC
Source organism: uncultured bacterium (assembly GCA_965602895.1). GTDB lineage: Bacteria > Abyssobacteria > SURF-5 > SURF-5 > SURF-5 > CBDUSG01. The sequence goes on along the minus strand of CBFDAY010000431.1, from coordinate 1,365 downwards.
GTCAGCGCCTTCATCAGCTCAACGATTACCGCCAGATCGTCTTTTCCTGCCTCGCGTATGTTGATTTCAAGGGCTTCGCTCATGGCATTCCAACTTCCGGTGCGGTCATAAGCAATTATAGTCGCCCGTCTTAAGTCCAGTCAACAAAATACCGAAAGTATTCCATTTATCATTAATCCATGGTAAAATATTAATAGGGCTTACCGACGATACAGGGAATGGGCTGAAACATGAAGGGGAGACTCCAAAAGCTCATATTTTTTCTGCTCTCGATGGCGCTGTTGTTTCTCATCATCAGATGGGCGCTGGAGGCAAGGGACAGCGACAGCCCATACATAAGATTCCCGGACAAAATCGACACGTTCAAGTAAGTCCCATTCGATGGAAGCGGGCGAACCACCCCCGGGGTTTTGCCGCCCCTTTCTTCAGTCACCTTTGTTCAATTCAAGCGAGGAGATGAATGCCGGAGCAGGCCGTTTTTTTCGACGCCGACGGCGTTAAATTGCAGGGGATGTATTCCGCGGCGACCCCGGCGGTTTCCGCATCCGTCATCTGCCATCCGCATCCGCTATACGGCGGCGCGATGGACAACAACGTCGTGACGGCCGTCGCGCAAACGCTCCGGGAGACCGGCCACTCGACGCTGCGCTTCAATTTCCGTGGCGTCGGGGAAAGCGAGGGCCGGCACGGCGGCGGGACGGACGAAGTCGAGGACGTGCGCGCCGCGATCGAGTTCGTGAGGCAGCAGGCCGAAGGTGACGATGCGCTTGTCGTGCTGGCAGGCTACTCGTTCGGCTCGTGGGTGGCCGCAAGCGCGCTTGCGGGCGATGGTTCGGTATCGCACCTGATACTCGTTGCGCCGCCGACCTCGATGTTCGATTTCTCAACGCTCGCCGAGGATTCCGAAGAGCGCGCGCGGCACTTCATCGTCGGCGAGCGCGACCAGTTCTGCGACCGCGACGCCCTGCAGGAAGTATTCGACCGGCTGCCCGAGCCGAAGTCGATGAAAGTGATCCCCGGAGCGGACCACTTTTTCTTTGCCCGCGAGAAGGCGCTGGCCGACGCCGTCAGGGAAGCCGTCGCCGACCATTCATGATTCCGCCGGAGGATTTATGGGAGATTCACCTGAGTTCGAGACGATTTTGTGGAAGCAAGATGGTCCAATTCTGACCGTTACTCTGAACAGGCCCGAGAGACTCAACGCGTTCAACGCCGCCATGTTCGCCGACCTCGGCCGCGCGGTTGAAACGGTTTCCGAGAACAAGGATATCCGCGTTGTCGTTTTCACCGGGGCAGGGCGCGCGTTCTGCTCGGGCGCCGACCTCACAGGCGTGGCGGATTACCATGCCGACGCCGAGGGCGACA
>CBFDAY010000430.1:0-2447 GCA_965602895.1 uncultured bacterium | reverse complement strand
AGGCGGGCGTTGAAGACGCAGCGGTCATCGGCGCGATGGAAGAATGCGACGCCCCCTGCATCTTCGTCGATTCCTGATTTCCGTTGCCATAGCCGCGACACGCGCTTTCCGAGGCTGTCTTTCCCCGCGCGCATGGAGAGGAGAAAAGTAATGCAGAGACTGCGGAAATTCATCGGGAAGACTGTTAATCACGACGTCGCAAAAGACGATAAACTCCTGTCTTCGCTGGGCGTCGAGGGCCGATATGTGCCTGAAGAACTCGAAGATTTCGACGAGATGGAATTCGGGTTGGGCCGCTCGGGAGAAAGGAGCATCATCTTCACGCTCGTGCTCGAACACGGCAAGCTGCAGCGAATGTCCCTGGGCTATATCCCCGATGGCGGCGGCGAGGACAATTTTCACGCCTTCTCCGAAACCGAACTCGCCGCTGTCTTGGACGAGAGGGGCGAGATCCTTGTGAATTTCTTCGAAAAGATCGTAAACGAGTAAGATGCTTTATTATCGCGGTTCAACCGGGCTCTCGCCGCGCAGACCGAATGAATGACCCCCGTCGCAGCAGGGCAGGGGTTTCATTTTTGCCTCCATTTCTCGACCCATCTTGACAATTATTCATGGGCATGGTAACATCATATAGTGTAACAACTTGTCTCATACACTACAAATTGTGGATTGATGCCATCTCCAATTGAGGATAGAGTTCTTTGCGCGGAGTCGGCAAGGGCTGCATAGTCGCGGGAATATGAACGAAGAACCAAAGGAATTCCCTTCAGAAGACGACGAATTCCCGGTCGAAGAGGGCGTGGAAGAGATTGCTCTCGGAGAAGGTGAGCCCGATGAGCCTCTCCCCGATCCTTCGCTTTCACTCGGAGATTCCTTGAGGCGAATGTCGGCGCGCGCCTACGGATCGGTTTGGGATTCGTTTCGGTGGCTGATCGCGGGCAAAGCCCGCATGTCGGTCGCGGTTGGCGTATTTGCAGCGCTCATGGTGGCGATAGGATTTGCGATATTCGATATGCAGCGGGAAGAACGGATGCTCGAGCAGAAATATCCGCAGGCCGTAAGCTCGGATGAACGATATGTCCTTTATGCCCGCAACCTGATAGATCGCGCGCAATATTCGAAGGCGGAACAAATACTCAGAAGCCTCCTGCAGCGCAAAAGCGTTACAGACCTGCATGCCGACGCCCTGTTCTATCTCGGCAAATGTCTCGCAATATCGGCCGGAGACCAATCCGCTGAAATCGAGGCGCGCCAGATTTGCGATAGATTCATCGAGGAGTTCTCAACCGACCCCCGCGTTCCCGCCGCGCACGGGCTAATCGCCGAAAGCCTGGCCAGGAGCGAACTCTACAGCGACTCGACCATGCGGTACAGGAAGCTCTTGCGAATCGTTCCGGATGAAGAGCGGCGCCGCGAGTTCGAGTTTTTCATAGCCCGCAATCATTACATGGCTGAGAATCTCCCCGCCACCTTGATAACCCTCAGAAGTATCCGGCAAAAATATCCGGATACAGAGGTTTCTCGTGACGCGGCTTTGCTTTTGGCGCGCACGTTCGTCAAATATGGTCGCGGCGATGATGCCGAAGCTATTCTGCAAATGCTTCTCGATGAAGCGCCCAAAACGCCGCACGCGGCGGCCGCTTTCGGCGCGCTTGCGAAAATCGCGGCCGACGCAGGCGACTACGAGCGCGCGATGGGCTATTGCGAGCGGTGGTTCAAGGAATCATCATCGACCTTCAACCAGGTCGATGTTATGCTGATCTTCGCCCTTGCCAAGCTGCAAACAGGGGCGCCGGAGGAGGCCTTCGCCGTGGCCTCCGACGCGGCGAAATCCTTCCCGCGCTCGCCCGGAATTGTCGAGGCGATCGTGCTTCAGGGCAGGGCGCATGAGGCTTTGGGACAAGCCGAAGAGGCGGAAAACTCCTATTTCGAGGCCGCGGAGCTGGCCCCGGACGCCTCATCTCCACGTGAGAATCTGGCCCGGATGTATCAATCGATGGGAAAACTGTCCAAGGCGATTGAACAGATGGAACTGGCCACCCGGATCGCTCCGGATAATGACTCGTTGTGGCTGGAACTCGCGAGGCTTCATCATCTCAATGACAATATTGAAAGCGCGATTGCAATTCTGGATGCGTTTACCTTCGAGCGTCAGCTCAGCCCACGGATAGGCGAGGCCTTCCTGATGCTGGCCGACGTGCAGACCGGATCCGGCTCGATGCGCGACGCCTACAGGACTCTTGAACGACTTGAGGGCGTCAACACCGCCACGGTGAACAGCGCTGTCGTTCTGGAAAAGCAGGCGGACATACTCGCCGCCGTTGGCCTCCACGCTGATGCCGTCGAAAAATATCGTCTCGCGGCGGGGCGCAGTGCAAGCCCGGACGCCGTAAAACCAAAAATCGCAAAGGCCCTTCTCGACGCGGGAAGAGCCCGAGAGTGTCTCA
>CBFDAY010000429.1:0-2454 GCA_965602895.1 uncultured bacterium | reverse complement strand
TGCGCAAAACGGGCACGCCGATCACCGGCGAGGTGGTCGGCCTGCCGAAAGAAGGTGTCAACGGGGTCTTCGTCTCCGTCCGCGACCAGCGAGTCAGCGGTGATCCGCGCCAACTCGACGAGTGGAGGCCACGCACTTTCGATGGTCTGGCCCTTGAGGGCAACGGCCCCTTCAAGACCGAGCGCCTGCTGCCTGGTAAGTACGAAGTCGTCGTCGAAGCGTACAAAGCGTACAAGCGGAAAACACGGGAAGAAATGAGCCGCCTCGACCGACGACGGCCAAAGTGGTTTGGGACGGCCCGTGTCAACGTACCCGAAAGCGGCGAGCCGCCGAAGGTGCGTGTGATGATGCGCCCGGACGACGCCAGACCGGCCAAGAAGGTTTTTCTGCCGGACGCCGACACGCCTGGGGCGGAGGTGGTGCTCGGGGCCGTCGCCGCTCCGGAAATCAAGATTCCTCGGCCAGAGGACGGTGACGAGGCGCCGGCGGACGACTCCGATGACGAGATGAATTCGGCCGAAAAGGAATCGGCCGAAGAAACTCAACGGCCGACTCGCCCAATACCTCAGATCACCCCAACAGGAGGTCTCTCCGACGAGGATCTCTCCTGGATCTATGGAAGGCATGGTCCGGAAACTCCGGAGAGGCGCAAAAGTCTCGACAACCTTCGGAAAAGACTGCTTGCGAGCAAGAAAACGGGCAAAACCAGGTGGGGATCAGAGAAATGGATGAAGACGCCGGAGTACTACGCGAAGCTCGATACAGCCACGCTTGCCGAAGAGTGCTTTGCCCGTGGGATCTTTTACAATGAGCTGAGTATTTACAATGATCCTCGTACCGGCTTTGTTTACCTGTTGGTATTTCACGATGGTTTTGCGGAGCTGTACGGCCGCGATGACTTTTGGAAAGGAATCCTTCATGCATATGATAGCCTTTCGCAGAAGCTCGTCGACCCGGAAAGCAGCCTCCGTGAGATCGGCAGAGTGTCGGGTCACCTGGACGAAATGAGATTCTTTTACGGCGAGCCGAAGTTCAGACGCCAGTTGAAGGGCAGGGAAAAGCTTTTCCTTGAAGCGCATATCCGCGTGCTCAGGCGGTATGCCTGGTACATGGACCATCACGATTTCAAAAAAAGGGCCAGCTTCGGATTCTGGCGCGAGCCATGGTGCGTCGCCAAAGTGGCGTTGATGCTGACCAAACAGGTCGATCCGGAGCGTTACGCGCGGATTGCCCCCAAGATCGACGCCGTGCGCTTCTCCAAGGGACAGAAGCCCGAGGAGTTGAAACGGTTCGTGCGACTCGTTCTAAGCAGCCTGGAAGCGGAGCCAAAGCCCGAGGGTAGCGTCAACGGCGAGAGTACGATTTCGCGTGACACGCCGGCAACTCCCGCCGATGACGTGGTATCCACCAAGAAGGATTCGGTCGAAAAGGAATCGACCGCGCGTGACAAATTGAACAACGGCAAGACCAAGTCGTCAGTGCCGATAGCCCGACCGGTGGACGCGGACGCAAGGGAGCAGTTTCTCGAGATCGAACGCATCGCCCGATTGTCCGCGGAGGAGCAAGCGAAGCAACTGCCGCATTTGTATCGCGATTTGGCCCCGCGCTACATGAATCCTTTCGTCGAAGGCATCATCAGTTCTCGCAGGCGGAACATCCTTGACCGCAAGAGCATCGGTAGTCCCGAGGGCGATGCGTACGAGACATGGACCAATCAACTTGCCCATGCGGCCGGCGAGAAAAGTCCCGAGGCGGTTGCCGATGCCGTCGGCAGTGGCATGTGGCTGAATGTTGCCGCGAAGGGAAGGGCTCTGTGGGTCTTCGCCCGGCACCCCAAGGCCCTGGACAAGTTGCTTCAAACCGACCTGGACTCGGCAGAGAAGCCTTCCGTCAAACGTGCCGCCTGTACCATTGGTGCCCTGAAGCGGACATCCTTTTCCGGAAAACTGCTTCAGATGTATCTGGCCGACGATGAAATGTCGAAAGAGGTGTGGCCGGCTTTTCTTTTCATGATGGATCATTCCGACATCTTCGAGCCCCTGTTGCAGAAAGTCGAAAAGGACCCTCGGTTGCTGATCCGCTGTGCCGGACTGTTCCAACGTCCGCTGTATCGCAAGCCGGCCAACCCGATGCTGCTGAAACTTGTCTCTTCGGAAGATAAGGAAATCAGTTACCACGCCGCCCGTGCGTTGTATGAATGCAAAGACCCGAAGCTGGCCCCGCTGGCGGCGAAATTCGCGAAGGACCCGGCCTCCCGATTCCGCTTGACGGCCACCTACTGGGCTGCGAACCTGCCCGGGGACGCGTTCAACTCCATACGCAAGGAGTTGCTGCCGCTGTTGGCCGACGCGGACGAGAAGGTCCGCTTCGACGCCCTGCGTTGTTTTGCCCGGCAAAAAGACCTTGCCGCCGGCCCGGTCCTCCTCGAGCTGCTCGGGCGCGAAAAGCCCGCCG
>CBFDAY010000428.1:0-2468 GCA_965602895.1 uncultured bacterium | reverse complement strand
GTAGGACTCGAACCTACGACCCGCTGATTATGAGTCAGCTGCTCTAACCAACTGAGCTATGGGCCCATGTTTCTCTATTTTATTATTATGACTGGAGTTTGTCAATAGCGCCCGCGTAGTAAGCGCCTCTCCCACGAGTGGGCCGCGTTGCGCAGGCGATGCGGCTTGGAAATTCGCCTGCGACGGGGGCCGGCACGCCTGCATGCTCTTCCGAAGCCCCGCTTCGTCCGGCCCGGATCTCCCGTGTCCCGTTAAAGCCCTCTTTGTTTCCTCACCTTGTCGATAGTGCCGTTCATGACCCTGTCGATAAGCGAGGGAAACAGCCTATTGCCGAGGCGGAACATCTTCCCGGAGAAATCTGGAATGATGATGAATTTGCCCCGCTCCATTCCCTCGACGGCTTCGCGCGCGACGTCTTCGGGTTGCATGACTTTTGCGCTTTCGGAGATTTTGAGGGTCTCGAGCGGCTTTGCTTTGATATCCTCCACAAGCATGGGCGTGTCGACGTCGGGCGGACAGAGAACCGAGACTCTTACGTTGTAAGGGCGAAGCTCGCTGCGGAGCGACTCGGAGAACCCGACGACCGCGAATTTCGAGCCGGAGTATCCCGTGTAGCCGAAGATGCCCTTGATTCCCGCGAGGCTCGAAACATTCAGGATCCAGCCTTCTCGCCTCTCCATCATGCCGTCGATAACGTGCTTAATCGTGTAAACGGTTCCGAGGTAGTTGACCTTTATCTCGGACTCCATACTGTCGATGGTCAGCTTTTCGACGTAGCCGGCATTTGAAACCCCGGCCGAATTCACCAGCACGGTCGCGGGCCCGCATTCGGTCTGGGCGGCTTCTATCGCCTGCTCTACGGCGGCCCGATCCGACACGTCAACGCCGCAGTGGCCGAACCGCTGAGACCCGGAGACGGCCTCGTTCCGCAACCCGGCAACAGTCTCCCGGAGCAGCTCTTCCCGCCGCGCTATGAGAAACACATTTGCGCCGCGCTTTGTGAGCAGTTTTGCGATTTCTTTTCCGATTCCGCTTGAGCCGCCTGTTACGATCGCGCATTTGCCGGCAATATCCATCTCTCTTTTCTCCTCACCTCTGTGGTCGACTTGCGCTTAGCCCCTTACTCCCGCCTACTTTACCACGGCGAAGAAGGGATTATCAATCGCGGAGGCGCGGACACCGCTACAGTTGGTGTCTGATCAATGCGAACACTTCCGCCGTCGGCCTTGGAAGGCCTGCAATTTTCCATGCCTTGATCGGATCCGGAAACTGTTCGTACGCACACTCTTTCGGCTGATGTATGTTCTTGCAAACGGCGTTGAGGATCGGGAATGCGCTGAACTTCTTGTAGTAGTCGCGCATGAACTCGAGTATGTCCATCTTGTCTTTCGTGAGGTATTCGACTCCCTCCCTCTCTGCCATCGCGCACGCAACATTTTTATCCCAATCCTCGAAATCCACCAGAAACCCTTCATCATCCACATCAACAATAGCGCCGGAACATTTTATGGTAGGCATTGGCGTCCTCCTTTTGAATCCATGTCGTTTAACGGCCGGACAATCTGCGTTCGAAACCATGAATCCATGACTGAATCTGTGGCCTGTCTTCGGGCGGCACAAGCAGCCCCGGATTGGAACGATTGCGCCGCAAATTCTTCGCGCCGGCCCCGGTCACTCCGGCCCTATACGCCTCCAAAAAATCCGTCTCGCCGAGTATCGGCAGCATATGGACCATGTAGCCCGACCAGCCGTCGCGATCGAAGTGCTCCGCAAGCTGCTGGCACACGGTTGTAAGCGACAGCAGCCGAGAGGGCATCTCCGCATGACCGCTCGTGTCGCAGCTGATAGAGGAAAGCATCATTCGGCACATCAGGGGCCTGGCCTCGTAACACATGCAACGGCCGTCATCCAGCAGCGGACAGACGGAGATATCCTCAGGCGGAGCGTCATCTTCAAAATCCTCTCTCGCGCCACAGAGCGACGCCCGCTCGTTGACGGTCATTCCCAGCGGCGGCAAGGAGAACTCCCACTTGCGCTTGCGCAGACGCTCGCGGACGGGCTCCGAATACCGGTCCCACAAATATGCCGCTTCCAATGTAGTCAGCGTCACGAGGGACGTGCAACAGGTGGAGCACCCGCGCGCGCATGCCCACGGCCCAAAAGAATCCGCGACCTCATCATGCCAGGCATACAGAGTCTCCAGCACTCGCAGCTTTTCATCAAATGTGCCGCTCTTCGTATTCATCCGTTCTCCCGCATCTTGCCGGAGCAATCATCCTATGGGAATTGCGGCGATTTCGATGCGTCCATGCCGAGGAACCCCCGATACAATCGCGCATACACAAATGCGCCTTACATATTATGCACCGAGAGGGGCGGCGCTGTAAAACGGCTGACGCTGCGACGCAGGTCACGCCCGATGAGGCGCAAAGACTCTTGACCGCGTCCGTCCCACCGATGCTCGTTGA
>CBFDAY010000427.1:0-2476 GCA_965602895.1 uncultured bacterium | reverse complement strand
AACTCGACAGATATCTCTCGCAATTCAAGCGAGCCGACGCCATGGCCCACGCGGAAACACAACGGGCGAGCTGATTTTATGGCCCATCACAAACGAAAAAGGAAAAAAAAGAAAGACCGGCGCGGTCGAACCCGGGCCGAACGTCCCTCGGTTTCGCTGTGCATGATCGTCCGCAACGAGGAGGGCTTCCTCGCGGACTGCTTGCAAAGCGTGCGCGGCGTAGTCGACGAGATTATAGTGGTGGACACAGGCTCGACCGATGCGACGCCCGGCATAGCGGCCGATTTCGGCGCGCGCGTATTTTCCTTCGAGTGGACCGACGACTTCAGCGAGGCCCGCAATTGCTCGCTCGAACACGCCCGCGGCGACTGGGTTCTTATCCTCGACGCCGATGAGACAATCGCGCGACGCGACGCGGGCAAGCTCCGCGCGCTCGCCCGCAGCGATGCCGACGGCCATATCTTTACTTATCGCAGCTACTCGCGTGAGAGCGACGACTTTCGCTGGGTGGCCAACGACGGCTCGTATCCCGAGGGCGACGGCTGGGACGGCTGGATCCAGGGGCGGGTAGTGCGCATGTTCAGGCGCGACGAGCGCGTCCGCTTCGAGGGCGCCGTGCATGAGACGGCCGACCGCTCGATCGCGTCCGGCGGCGGAAAGCTCATCGAGACCGATGTCATAATTCATCATTTCCACGAGAAGAAGGGAAAGGCAGAGCTTCGCGAAAAACAGCTCCGGTATCTGCGTCTGTGCGAGAAGAACCTTGAGAAATATCCCGGCGACGCAAAGACCCATTTCGACATGGGACTCATTTACAAGTTTGTCCTCGAAGATGTTCCCAAGTCGATCTTTCATCAAGAGCAGGCCGTGCGCCTGGATCCCGATTTCGGAGACGCCCGCATGGCGCTCGCAATCTTGTACCATACGGAGGGCGACGCAAAAGGCGCGGCGCGCGAGCTTGGCGCCCTCCTGGAGCGGAACCCGGAGCACGCGCCGGCCCTTCTCCTCTGTGGTATAATACTGGAGCGGCGGGGCAGGACCGACCGCGCGATCGAGTGCTACCAGCGCGTCGCCGAGCTGAATCCTAACCTTGTGGACGCTCGCATGAACCTTGGAACGCTCCGGCTGAAAAATGGCGACGCCGCGCGCGCGCGCAGCGAGTGGGAACATGTTTACCGATTGAATCCGTCCAACGCCCGCGCGCTCCTCAACCTCGGCGCGCTCGAGCTGCGCGACGGCCGGCACGAGTCGGCGCGGCGCTTTTTCGAGAAGGCGCTCGAACGCTCGCCCGACAGCGCGTCGCTGTGGAACAACATGGGCGTGCTGCGCATCGGGTTGGGCCAAACGCGCGAAGCGGTCGAGGCTTTTGAAAAGGCCGTTGAGCTGGACCCGTCCTGCGACGACGCACGCCGCAATCTTGAGTCAATCCGGGGCCGAGAGGCTTCGGCGGTCTGACAACCCGCTTCCTTCATCCGGACGATCCATGGCCAACCGCGCCGACAAGCAGCAGGCAATCCCGCAGATGGACGGCCCCCGCGCCCTTCGTCCCGAAGAGCATGCGGCCGCGCTGAGGCTCATCCATTCCGCCCTCCGCTCCAAAGGCCCTCCCGCGATGCAAAAGGAATACCCGCTTGTTCTGGGCAAGAAGAACATGGAGAACATGCGCGTGATCGTCGGCGGCGGCGAGGTGATCTCGCACGCGGCAATCTATTTCTCGACGCTGCGGTCGGGAAATCTCGCGTTCAAAGTGGGCGGAATCAGTTCGGTGGCGACGCATTCCGCCTATCGAGGACGGGGCCTCGGCAGCAAGGTGATGCGGGATTGCATCGGGATCATGCGAGATCGCGCCTGCCACCTCTCGATCCTCTGGACCCAGCGGCAGAGTTTTTACAGGAACCTCGGATATGAATCGGCGGGATCGAGCTGCCTTTTCAAGCCGACCGCCCTGCACCTGTCGAACGCGTCATCCGACTGCAGGATTGTCCCCTACGCTCCCGCGCGGTTGCCGGACATTATTGAAATCCACAACCGCGAATCGTTCCGCACCGAGCGCACGGCGAAGGAATACGAAACATATCTCGCGCTGCCGAAAACCAGGACGCTGCTGGCGATGCGAGGCGGCAAGGTCAGCGCCTATGCAGTGATGGGCAAAGGCGAGGACCTCCGCGGCTGCATGCACGACTGGGGCGGAGACCCCCGGGACCTTTTGCGCCTCGCGCGCGAGCTGGCCGCCCTGTCGGAGACAGGCGCGATCATGATCCTCGCGCCAACGCGTGACAGCGAACTTGCGCGGCTGCTGATGCAGATGAACATCCCCAAGTCGTCCGACTACCTGGCCATGATAAGGGTCATCGACGCGGAAGGCCTGTCATCGGTAGTCGGGAACCATGTTAGCGGGCTGCTGGGGAAGGATTTTCGGATCGTTCAAGAGCGGGGCGGTGCAAGGATAAAGATAGATCGGGAGGAAGAGACGGTA
>CBFDAY010000426.1:0-2482 GCA_965602895.1 uncultured bacterium | reverse complement strand
TCCATCGGTGAGAAGGCCGCCGTCGAGGCCGCCCTGCTGGCGGCCAGGCTGAGGGACGCCGGCCTTTGCATTGAATTGGACTATGAAGGGCGCAGCCTGAAGGCTCAAATGAAACAGGCGAACAAGACCGGGGCACGGTTTGCCGTGATAATCGGGGACGACGAACTCGCCCGCGACTCCGCCAGGATTCGCGAGATGGCCACGGGCGAGGAATCGACAGTCCCCATGGCCGAGCTTGCCTCTAAGCTCGCAGGCGGCTAGTCCGGGCAGTTGTTTCTTGATTGCAAAACCTATTGTCGAACGGAGTTGATAAGGTGACGGTATCATACGAACGCACCAGCTATTGCGGTGAACTGAAGGCAAAAGACGCTGAAAAGACTGTTACGCTGGCCGGATGGGTCCAGCGCCGGCGCGATCACGGCAACATAATATTCGTGGACCTGCGCGACCGGACGGGCATCGTCCAGATAGTATTCAATCCCGAGTTCGAAGAAGCCGTACACAACCTTGCACAAGGCCTGCGAAACGAGTTTGTCATCGCCATCACGGGAAAGGTATGCCTTCGCCCCGATGAATCCATAAATCTGAAACTGCCCACCGGCGAGGTGGAGATTTTCGCCGAAAAACTCGACATTCTCAGCAAGGCCGAAACGCCACCGTTTCAGGTGGAAGGCGACACCGACGCCGGCGAGGAACTCCGCCTAAGATACCGCTACCTGGATTTGCGACGTCCTTCGATGCACAGAAATTTCGTCATCCGGCATAAGGCCACCATGGCTGTGCGCAACTACTTCGACAAACTCGGCTTCCTCGAAATCGAGACGCCGTTCCTGGCCAAGAGCACGCCCGAGGGCGCGCGCGACTTCCTCGTTCCCAGCCGCCTGAGCCGGGGCGAGTTCTATGCGCTGCCGCAGTCGCCCCAGCTTTTCAAGCAGATACTGATGATCGCCGGCATGGACAAATACTTCCAGATCGTCAGATGCTTCCGCGACGAGGACCTCCGTGCCGACCGCCAGCTCGAGTTCACGCAGATCGACGTCGAGATGTCGTTCGTTACCCGCGAGGACATCATCGCGATGACCGAAGGCATGATGGCCGAGATATACCGCGCCGCTCTTGGGATCGAAATCCCGACGCCTATCCCCCGGCTGTCCTACTCCGAGGCCATGTCGCGCTTCGGAAAAGACGCGCCCGACCTGCGGTTCGGCATGGAGCTGAAAGACGTCTCCGATATCGTCGCCGGCAGCGGGTTCAAGGTTTTCAAAGGCGCCGTCGAATCGGGCGGATTCGTGAAAGCCATCTGCGTTCCCGGCATAAAGGAGTTCCCCCGCAGCCGCCAGGACGAGCTGGTGGACTACGTGAAAATATTCGGCGCCAAAGGACTTGCATGGTTCCATCACGCGCCCGAGGGGCTGTCATCGCCGATCGCGAAGTTTTTCGATGAATCCACCCTAGGCGCGATCGCCGACCGAGTCGGCTCAAAGGTCGGAGACCACATCATGTTCGTCGCCGACAAAGAAAGCGTGGTCCACGACGCGCTCGGCAACCTCCGAGTAAAACTCGCGCGCGAACTCGACATGATACCAAAGGACAAACTGGCGTTCACATGGGTGCTGGATTTTCCGCTGTTCCATCATAACGAGGAAGAGCAGCGCCTGGAGTCGGAGCACCACCCGTTCACATCGCCGATGCCGGAAGATTTTTCCCTTCTGGACACCGATCCCCTCAAAGTGCGCGCACAGGCGTATGACCTGGTGCTTAACGGAAATGAGATCGGAGGAGGCAGCATTCGTATCCACGATTCACGGCTGCAAACCAAGATTTTCGGGCTGCTTGGCATTGAAAAAGTCGAGGCGCGCGAGAAGTTCGGCTTCTTCCTCGACGCGCTCTCATACGGAACGCCGCCGCACGGGGGCATCGCCATGGGATTCGACCGCGTCGTGATGCTCTTATGCGGCGAGTCGTCCATCCGCGACGTCATCGGCTTTCCCAAGACGCAAAAGGGCGTATGCGCGATGACCGGCGCGCCCTCGCCGGTCGACGAAAAACAGCTTCGCGAGCTGGGCATGAAGGTCGATCTCGGCTGATGCTCGCACTGTCAGAATACTCCTGCATCATAAAAGCTGCGCTCCGGCCATTGCTCCGAAAATTCATTCCAAACAGCCTCTACTCGCATCGCAAAGGCGCAAAGGGACTTCGCTCGCGCATGAAAATCCCTACCATTCGCCGTCGTCTGCCGCATATCCTCATTGACACAAGATTTGGCGTTGCGCTATAATAATTTAAATTCGGCCTTTATCTGACAGGAAATCACGCTTTCGGGCGATTCTTTTTTTGCTTTTGTAAGCCTCGCGCGCACAATCACCTGCGCACGAGAGGGGGATTCGGAAAATGGAGAAACTCAAGGAAAGAGTGGCGCAGATGCTACGCGAGTCGGCCGGTCGCCCGCTCAAGATGCGGGAGATCGCGCGGCGGCTGAACA
>CBFDAY010000425.1:0-2499 GCA_965602895.1 uncultured bacterium | reverse complement strand
TGCCGGAATTCCAGCCGCCCGATATCGATGAACTCAGCGCCCGAACGGGCGCGAACGTTGAATTTATGGAAGAACTGGAGCGAATGGGTGTCATCTCGCGGCACGATGACGGTCGTTTCGATGAGGACAGCGTGAGGATAATCGAGATACTCGTGAAACTTCGCGACGCGGGATACACCGAAGAGACCGGCTTTACGTCGGAACATATAAAGATGTACAAGGACATGATAGAGGTTCTGGCAAAGCAGGAAGTGCGTACCTTTTCTAAAGCTGTTACCGGCAAGCTCTCATTCGACGAGATGGCGGAAATGGCGGAAACCGGTATTAACCTTCTGAACACATTGATCGGGATCCTTCGCAAAAGGCTGATTCTCGAGCTCAGCCGCGAGCCAACGCGCGAATAGCCTGGGAATCTCGGTGGACGGACGATTGTCGGGAGAACACATGTCGAACTCCGATACGACAGCCGATGGCGCCGGACGAGCGCATGCCTCTTTGCCGCCGGCAAGACGGGAGTTCCTGCAAAAGGGCCTCTCGATGATCGGATGGGGATCGCTGTTTGCGCTTGGGGGCGCGGGCGCCATAGAGACGGTCCGCTTCTTCTCGCCCTCGGTGGTGTTTCATCCGCCGAGCACGTACGAGATCGGAACGATAGACAACTTCGCCACCGGAGCCGACCCCGACGCATACGGGGTCATCCACGTCGAATCCAGATGGAAAAAGGAGCACCGCTTCTTCGTGGTCCGCGAGAACTCGCGCATTTATTCGCTCTTTGCAAGATGCACCCATCTCGGCTGCACCGTCAACTGGTTCCAGGGCCTCAAGATATTCAAATGCCCGTGCCACGGAAGCCAGTTTTACTCTAACGGGGTCAACTTCGCAGGTCCCGCGCCGAGACCGCTCGACAGGCTCAAAATATACACGAACGCCAAGGGCAACCTGGTGGTCGACACCAGCGTCGTTTACGATATCAATGAATTCGAAAGGCAGGAGGTTTTTATTCGCCTGGCCTGACGCCTATCCTGGAGGCAGGACGCGCGCATGGCGAAAAAACGCATGGTCGCAGTCATAGACGAATGCTGCACGGGTTGCGCGGGCACGCCCATCTGCAAAATGTTCTGCCCGACCGACGGGGCGCTGGAGTATATTAGCGACGACAGCAGTTTCCACTTCAAGCGCATGCGGGTGAATCCCGAAAAATGCATAGGATGCCGCATTTGCGTCACACGCGGCTATAAGGGCGCTCGGATTGAAGGCTGCCCCTGGAACGCCATCACAATGGAAACCCGAGCGGAGAGTATACGATGAAAGCAATCGTATTCGAAGAGCTTAGCAAAGTAAAACTCGCAGACGTCGACAAACCCGCGCTTCAGGATTCCGGCGACGCGATCGTCAAGGTGACGATGACGACGATATGCGGAACCGACATCCACATGATCCACGGCGCGGCCCCCATGATGCCGGGCAATGTGCTGGGCCATGAGTTCGTCGGCGTCGTCGAGGAACTCGGCGAGCGGATCGAGGGCTTCGACATCGGCGACCGGGTGGCTGTCGCGTGCACGACGCAATGCGGAAAATGCGAGATGTGCCGCAAGGGCCTGGCCGCCAAATGCGTCAACGGCAGCGTGTTCGGATGCGGCCCGATGCTCGGCAACCTCAACGGTTCCCAGGCCGAATACATTCGAGTGCCGTACGCCCAGTTCGCAATGTACAAGATTCCCGAGGGCCTGACCGACGAGCAGGCGCTGCTCGTGGGCGACATTCTCTCGACCGGATACTTCGCCGTCATCAACGGCAAGACCGCACCCGGCGATGCGGTGGCCATATTCGGCGGAGGTCCCGTCGGGCTGTGCGCCACGGCGTGCGCGAAGCTTTTCAGTCCGTCAAAAATTATTGTTGTCGATCCTATAGAGAACAGGCGCGAGACGGCAACAAAACTGGGGGCGACGCACACAATCGATCCCGCCCGGGCCGACCCCGTTCACGAGATCAAGGAACTCACGGGCGGAGCGCCCGAAGACGTGCTCGCCGAATTTCGGAGTCGCAGCGGCGCCGACGTCGCAATCGAGGCGGTGGGAATAAAGGCGACCTTCGACGCCGCATTCCAGGCGGTTCGGCCCGGCGGCAACGTTTCGATCGTCGGCGTGTTTGAGGATGCGCAGGAACTCCTCATGCCGCAGCTCTGCATCAAGAACATCGGCGTAACGATGGGGCTTGTCAATGTTGTTCATATGGACAGGCTGCTGAGGGTGATCGCCGCAGGCCTGCTGGATACCACCCCGCTCATCACGCATACAATGTCGCTTGATGAAGGCGTGAAGGCATACGAAATGTTTGAAAAAAGAACGGATAACGTTATCAAGATCGCGCTGAAACCGTAGGGAAAAGTCGCGAGATGGGTTCGCGGCCGGATTTCTGCAAGGAGGTAATAATATATGTCAGGTTTCAGGTTTACTCGCCGTCAGTTCCTGAAAGTGACGGGCGTTACGACGCTGGCGC
>CBFDAY010000424.1:0-2502 GCA_965602895.1 uncultured bacterium | reverse complement strand
GGGGACAGTCCCGAATCTACGAATCCTGCGGGGCAGGATTCCGTAATTCTTAGGACAGTCCCCTTCGACGCCCGTCTAGGAATAGTCCCCTTCCCGCGGAAAACAGTATATCAGAAAGCAAAAAGATGCTCAAATGTGAGAACAAGCCGAAGTCACGTTACCAGCGTGAAGTCTCGGCCGAGGAGCCGGCGGGATATTATCAACTTCTGAATCCGTGCGCTTCCGTCGATGGCGAGGGGTCTTACTGGTTAGAGATACAAAATAATAATGGCATCGCGAATACCGGCGGTATCGGCTGCTTGTCCGCCCGACGCAACAAAGCGGGGCATGGGTCGGCAATTCTGTTCCGGCGAAGCCGGGATGGGAGGATTATTCATAAAGCTCGTCGAGCAGACGCCCATACTTTTTGGTGACGATTTTGCGCCTGACTTTCATCGTTGGGGTTATCTCATTTGCCGACTGTGTCAGATCATGCGGGAGGATAACGAATTTCTTGATCGTCTCGAATTTGGCGAGATCGCGATTCTTTTCCTCCACGATCTCCTCCATCATTTTCACAATCTCGGGATGCCTTGTGAGTTCGGCGAAGTCGTCGCATTGTATTCCCTTTTCTTTTGCGTACGCGGCGACCTCATCTTCATTGAGCGTGAGCAGCGCCGTCAGGTATTTCTTTCTGTCGCCGTAGACCATCATTTGGCTGATGCGCGGATCGGCCTTGAAGTGGTTCTCTATGTTCTGAGGCGCGACGTTCTTGCCGCCGGCCGTTATCAGGATATCTTTTTTGCGGTCCACGATCCTCAGAAAACCTTCCTCGTCGATCGTGGCTATGTCGCCCGTGAGGAGCCAGCCGTCGGAAAAAAGCGATTCGGTTCCCTCGGGCCTTTTGAAATATCCCCGGCATATCGTCGGCCCCCGCACGAGAAGCTCTCCGTCTTCGGCCAGCTTCAGCTCGATTTCGGGCAGAGGCTTTCCGACGGTTCCGATCTTTCGGCAGCCGGGCGTGTTCATTGTGATGATGCCCGTGGCCTCGGTCATGCCATACAGGGGGATGATGTTGATTGTAAGGGCCTGAAAGAACTCTTCGATCTCAAGCGAGATGGGGGCGGCCCCGACGACGAAGAACCTGCATTTCCCCCCGAAAAGGGCTCGCATCTTGCGGTAGACCAGCGCATCGGCGAGCGCGTGTTTCAGCTTAAGCCGGGCGGGAAGCGCCTCATCCTTCTCCCTGTACGGGTTGGCCTCCATCCCGACCTTCAGAGCCAAACTGAATATGGCCTTTCTCAGCGGCGAAGACGTCTCCACTTGAGCGAGAATGGCGGCATGGATCTTTTCGTAGGGACGCGGCACGCTTCCCCAGTAGGTGGGTCTTATCTCCCGGATATTGTCCATGATCTTGTCGATGCTCTCGGCAAATGCGGCGGCGCTGCCCATCCAAATGCGGTTGAGATGACCGATCATTCTTTCGCCCACGTGCGCCAGCGGCAGAAACGCCAGGGTTATGTCGTCTTCCGACAGCGGAACCACCGCGCTCTGGCTGCGTACATGAGCGATCAGGTTGGCGTGGGTCAGCATTGTCCCCTTGGGTGGGCCCGTGGTGCCCGAGGTGTAGATTATGGTGGCCAGGTCATCGGGCCTGATCGATTCCACTCGATCCTCAAAGACCTTCGGATTGTCTTTCTCGAACTCTCTGCCCAACTCGATGACGTTTTTGAAGGACATTACCACGTCGCCCTCTTCCACGCCCTCCATATCGATCACGATGATCTTCTCGATCGTCGGGAGGTCACTCAGATTTGCGAGCGCCTTATCCGCCTGGAGCCTGTTTTCCGCAACGACGAATCTCGCCTCCGAATTCTCGAGGATATACCCGACTTGCTCCGATGTATTCGTGTGATAGATCGGCGCGGTGAGCGATCCGATGGACATAATGGCGATGTCGGCGAACACCCATTCCGGCGTGTTGTATCCAAGGATCGAGACGGTCGCCTCCGGCTCGGCCCCCAACGCGAGGAGTCCGAGGGCGAAATATTTCACGTTCTCGCCGTACTCCTTCCAGGAGATGTCGACCCATCGGTCTCCGGCTTTCCTTTTGATGGCCAGCCTGTCTCCCGAGAGTCGCACTCTCTCCTGGAACAGTCCCGCAATGGTGTCTGATTTCATCGAGGCTCCTTCGGCGATAGATTGGTCTTTCCGTTGCCCCACCCTCGGCGGTCTCCTTGCCTTTGTGTCGCGCACGCGAATAATGATACCCGGCCCACCTTGCGATTTCAAGAATTAGTTTCAGCCGGCGTTTCCCCGTTTTTTCCTCAGATGGCATCTTTAAGCCACTCGTCTTTTTAGTATATAATACGTTTGCCTGCAGCTTGCGCGTGATCTCCGGCCGAGACCTCAGGGAATAATCGCGGGTTACCCAACAGAGAGGGAGTGGTGAAAGAGATGTCTGACTCAGAACAGGCTGTTCTCATAGCGGGTGGCTATGGTGTTGTGGGAACGCAAATCTCA
>CBFDAY010000423.1:0-2512 GCA_965602895.1 uncultured bacterium | reverse complement strand
ACAGGATACCAGATCGGGGGCCTCTTGGCAACCTCGTTTCCGGCAAAGGCTGATTTTCGGGGGAGCCTATGAGAACACGACGAGGGATGCTATAATAAGGAAACCAAATGAGGAGGTGTATCTATGATTTTGTTAAACCCCAAGCGGCACAGTCGTGAGTATCCGGACGAGAAATCCCGGGAGATCATGCTCAAGACTATTGAGTTCTTCGAGAAAAAAGGTAAGCAGAAGGTAAAGGAAGACGATCACAACAAGACCTGGTATGCCGATTTTCTCGAATTCGTGAAAGAGGAAAAGATCTTTGCCAGACTCCTGACGCCGTCCGACTACGGCGACGCCGATTCGCGCTGGGACACGTGGCGCATATGCGAGTTCAATGAGATACTCGGGTTCTATGGATTGTGCTACTGGTACACCTGGCAGGTCTCCATCCTCGGGCTCGGCCCCATCTGGATGAGCGAAAACGAGGAGCTCAAGCTCAAGGCGGCGCATCTCCTGAAGGAGGGAGGGATATTCGCCTTTGGGCTTTCCGAGAAGACGCACGGGGCGGACGTGTACTCGACCGACATGATTCTTACCCCCAATGAAGATGGAACCTTCACGGCTAATGGCGAGAAGTATTATATCGGCAACGGCAACGAGGCGCCGATGGTCTCCACCTTCGGCAAGATGGCCGACACAGGCGACTACGTGTTTTTCGCAGTCGACTCGCAGCATGAGAAATACGATTGCAAGAAAAACGTATGCGACTCCCAGAGCTACGTTTCCAATTACGCGCTCAACGACTATCCCATTACGAAAGCCGACATTCTCTCGCAGGGCCGCGACGCGTGGGACGCCGCCCTGAACACGGTCAACATCGGCAAGTACAACCTCGGCTGGGCGTCGATAGGTATTTGCACGCACGCGCTCTACGAAGCCATCAATCACGCCGCAAACCGCAGGCTGTACAACATGTATGTGACGGACTTCCCGCACGTGAAGCGGATGTTTACCGACGCTTACGCGCGTCTGGTCGCGATGAAGCTCTTTGCGCTCCGCGCGGCGGACTACATGCGCACGGCGTCGCCCGAGGACAGGCGCTATCTCCTTTATAATCCCGTGGTGAAAATGAAGGTGACCACCCAGGGCGAAGAGGTGATAACGCTTCTCTGGGATGTCATCGCCGCCAAGGGCTTTGAAAAGGACATGTATTTCGAGATGGCGGCCCGCGACATAAGCGCGCTGCCGCGTCTCGAGGGCACCGTCCACGTCAACATCGCTCTGATCCTGAAGTTCATGCCCAACTATTTCATGAATCCGGCGGAATTTGCCGACATTCAAAAACAGATCGAGCCCCGAAGCGACGATTTCCTCTTCGATCAGGGGCCGACAAAGGGGCTGGGCAAGATCCAATTCCACGATTACAACATCGCATACGGAAGCTGCGACCTGCCCAACGTGAACCTGTTCAAGGAACAGATAGCGGTCTTCAAGGAATTCCTGGCCGCGGCCACCCCCGACGCCGACCAGCAAAAGGACATCGATTTCCTGATGAGCCTCGGCGAGATGTTCACCCTCGTGGTTTACGGCCAGCTCATCCTCGAAAACGCCAAGATCTATGACGTCGAAGATGACCTCATCGACCAGATTTTCGACTTCATGGTCCGCGACTTCTCGAAGTCCGCGGTCGAGCTTCACGGCAAACCAAGCAGCACGCCCGAGCAGATGGAATACTGCATGAGGCTCATCCGAAAGCCCCTCGTCGACGAGGCGAGATACAAGAACGTCTGGGAAAACCAGGTCCTTGTCCTTAAAGACATGTATGAGATGAATGAGTAATGATGGTGGCGAAAACCGCCCCTGATCGCGCGGCAGGGCCGGGCGATACATACCACTTTTTCATCGAGAGAGCCGGCGAGGCGGTGAGAGAAAGACCCCGCATTTCCCGATCTGTAAGGGGCGCGTCGGAACTCCTTGCGGCATTCGCGTGCCTTCTGTCGGCAGGCTGCGCCGCGGTCTCGACCACTTACGACGTGGCCAAGGGAACCTGCGACGTCACCGTCGGCGCGACAAAGGCCGTCTATCACGGCGTCAGCGGAACATACAACTTCGCCGCCGGCACGACGAGGACCGTATACAAAATCGGCGAGTTCACCTTCGAGGTCGTGCAGGCGCCCCTGGATTGGCCCCTCCTCAACGACGATATCGAAACCATCGACGGCCTTCCGGTCAAGGAGGCCATCCGGCAGGGCAGGGTAAAGACGTCGCCGTACACGGTCAGAGGGAGGACGTACTACCCCATGTCGGTCGACGCCGCGCAGAGCTACCAGGAGGTCGGGATCGCCTCTTGGTACGGCTACGAGACGCGCAGAAAAAGGGGCGGGCATATGACCGCCAACGGCGAGGCCTTCAACCCGAAGGCCCTGACCGCCGCGCACAAGCTGCTGCCGCTGCCCACGAACGTCAGGGTCACTAACCTCGAAAACAACCGCTCGATAATCGTCAGGGTCAACGACCGCGGGCCATTCCC
>CBFDAY010000422.1:0-2524 GCA_965602895.1 uncultured bacterium | reverse complement strand
GCGCCATGACGCCTTTCTGCGCTATTCTGCCTTCGAGCAGCATCAACGCCCCGATCGCGCAAGGGATAGCCGTAAGCGGGCGGATGTGGTCGATCATGTTGAACACGAGGTGGCGCTCCTGGCCGTCCTTGTTCCCGATCACGTCGATCCGAAGCGCGGAGTTCGCCGTTCCGCCCACGCCGAAAAGCCAGTCGAACTTATGGATGATTCCGGCGGTTGTGTCTATTCTCTCCCTGGAATTGGTGAGACCGAGCGAACGCAGCAGGCGCAAGGTCTTGTTGTTCCAGGGCGGGCTGATGCCGCCCCTCACGCTGATGTTCTTCGCCTCGACGGCTCGGGGAAGAGTGAGCGGCTCCGGGTGCCCGAACAAAAATTCGGGCAGCTCGCCGAGCGGGGCGGGAAAATCCACCATCTCCATTCCGGTCCACGCCGGAACCATGGTCTGCTTGCCGTCTCTGACAACGGGTATTTTTCCGGTGATGCCGTGGAGGGTATGCTTGAGCGCGCCCAGCCCGCTGGAATCGCTCGAGCCTACCGCCCACGCGATTTTTACTTCGTCTATCTCATCGAGGAGATTCGCGCCCAGCCTCGCCGCCATGTTGGAGATTCCCGGGTTCCAGCCCATCCCGGTCAGCACGGTCACTCCGGCCCGCTGGGCCGCGCCGTCAAGGACAAACAGCTTCGACAGCGGGTCCGGGTCGTCACAGATGTCGATGTAGTGAGTTCGCGTCTCGATCGCCGCAATGGCGGCATTGGCGCCGTACTTGTAGAACGGGCCTGCGCAGTTTATGACGAGGTCGAAGGCTTCGAAGGCGCTGTTGAGGGTGGACCTATTCTCCACGTCGAGCTGGAGCGCGCCGGCGTAATCCTTGAAGGTCTTGCACGCCGAGCGAGCCCGTTTGAGGTTGCGGCCGGCAATAGTGATCTGGTGAGATGAAAACTCGATCAGTTTCTCGACAACGCAGCTGCCGATGCCGCCGTATCCGCCGACTACGAGGATCTTCACGCTGCTGCTGGCTCCCGATTCTAATATTGTGTACCGAACGCGCCGGAATTCTCCCTGACTTTTCTATATTACCACAATCCGCCCCCGTTTTGAAACATAAATTTGTCCGGGCGGCGGCCGGACCGCCGGATTGGCGAAAAGAGGCGTGCGATTTGACAAAAGCGCGCCTCCTTGGATATAATTTTGGATAATCTTGGGGATGTAGCTCAGTTGGGAGAGCGGCGCGTTCGCAACGCGTAGGTCGGCGGTTCGAATCCGCTCATCTCCACCGAGGTCTTGTAAGGGCACGGATGCTGTGTTCTTGCAGGGCCTTTTTTATGGGGAAGTATCGGGGCGAATGGCCTGGATAGTTGAGAAAGCCGCGTTTATTCGGGGACACCATGCCGCATGGTGTCCCCGAATAAACCAGTGACAGCTCATAAGTAAGATTTTTGGCTGTGGCTTCGTCGCGCGGCGCGGATCGGGTTGCCTGCTCACGGTTGAAGCTGCCGCGTGCCCATGAGAGCGGCCTTGACACGTTTTGGTCCCTTTGCTATACTTATTGAACGTTTGCCACGCCCTGATCCCCGAGTGGGTGGAGCGTGGCATAATAAGTTGGAGAATAACCTGTTTGGTCTGGCAAGGATAGGCCTATTAAGGAGATATGTGAAACGGTGGCAAAGCTGACAGAAATCAGATGGCACGCGCGCGGAGGGCAGGGCGCCAAGACCGCTGCCACCTTCCTCGCGGAGGCCGCAATGAAGGACGGCAAGTACAGCCAGGGTTTCCCGGATTACGGTCCCGAGCGCATGGGGGCTCCCATAAGGGGATTCACCCGTATCAGCGACCGTCCCGTGAGACTCCACTGCGCAATTGACAAGCCGGATATCGTAATCGTTCTGGACGATACGCTGCTCGAAACCGTGAATGTCTGCGAGGGGCTGCCGGAGGATGGCACCGTCATTATCAATACCCATAATGACACCGCGAGCGTCCGCTCGAAGATCGACTGGAACGGAGAGAGGCTCTTTGTGGTCAACGCCTCGCAGATAGCGCTGGAGGAAATGGGGCGTCCCATTCCGAATACTCCGATGCTGGGCGCGCTGGTGAAGGTTTCCGGCACGATCTCGTTGGAGGTTCTGCTGGAGGATATCGAAAAGAAGTTCTCGAAAAAATTCAAGAAGCAGATAATCGAAGGCAACCTCAGCGCCATCAAACGGGCCTATGAGGAGGTGCACCAGGCATGAGCAAACTCAAAGGCTGGAAAGATATACCCATCGGTGGCGTTGTCACGGAGGCGGGAACCGCGTTTGAATACGAAACCGGTTCCTGGCGCTCGTTCAGGCCGGTGCATGATGCCGAGAAGTGCATCAACTGCCTCGACTGCTGGTTCTGCTGTCCCGACGGCGCAATAATAGTGGAGGACAAGGAGTTCAAGGGATTCGACTTTGAACATTGCAAGGGATGCGGGATCTGCGCGGCGGTGTGTCCTCCCAAGGTCAGCGCGATAACCATGAAGCCG
This sequence comes from uncultured bacterium, assembly GCA_965602895.1. Taxonomy (GTDB): domain Bacteria; phylum Abyssobacteria; class SURF-5; order SURF-5; family SURF-5; genus CBDUSG01. The sequence continues at coordinate 17 of CBFDAY010000422.1, read as the reverse complement.
GAATCGGAATTTAATGG
>CBFDAY010000421.1:0-2526 GCA_965602895.1 uncultured bacterium | reverse complement strand
TTAAGCTGATACTGATAGTCGCGGCCATCGCGGTGTTTGCGCTGCTTGTGGCGGCCAAGGCGCTCAAAACCACGGCGCAAATAGTCGCCGTCATCATCGCCCTGCTGCTTGCGGTTATCGCGCTGTCGAGATTCCTCGGATGAAGCTCCGGAACGCTCCCGGACCCGAAGATGAGTTCTGTTAATACACATGTTAGGGCTGATCCGTGGGCGTCTTACGGGTTCCCGCAGCAAACCACGGAAAGGGAGTCAAGAAAACGGTGACCGCGCCGGTCAAAAGAAAATCCTATTCCGTTTGTGCCCTGGGAACAGAGGAAAGAAAGCGCATGTATGTACCGCGCGGGTCGTTCGTGGCCCTAATGCTCGCGCTGCTGATTCCTTTCTTTGCGTGCGGAGAGCTTTCCCAAGAGGAATTCCTGGAAAACGTTGCGCGAGGCGACGCCGCGGCAGTCGGCTCTTCTGTGGCCAGAGGGATGGATCCAAACGTCCGAGACAGCAATGGTCGTACGGCCTTGATTATTGCCGCGGCAAAGGGTCACGCCGGACTGGTTGTGCTGCTTCTCGACGGCGGCGCCGACGTCAACGCCGGTGATGCTCTCGGCCGAACCGCCTTGGCTGAAGCTGCATTAAAAGGGCGTGCGGATATAGTGGCGGTTTTGCTCGAGAGAGGCGCCGACCCAAACGCCGCAGCCACAAACTATCAGACTCCTTTGATGGAGGCGGCGCATAAGGGGCACGTCGAAACCGCGCGTGCCTTGCTCGGCGGGGGAGCCGAGCCGAACGCCGTAGACGCAAGGCGAATGACGCCGCTGTCGCTTGCGGCATCGAAAGGTCATGCGCCGGTAGTGAGACTGTTGATCGACAACGGGGCCGAAGTGAATGTGAAAGCCGAGGGAGGAAGGACACCGTTAATGTTTGCCGCCCAAGGCGATCATCTTGAGGTCGCGCATATTTTGCTGGAAGAAGGCGCCGAATTGAACATCAGGGCGATAAGCGACGGCAGGACCGCCCTGGCACACGCGGCGAGGAATGGAAGCGCAGACATTGTGCGGGCGCTGTTACAAAAAGGGGCCGATGTAGACATTCAGGACCTCGGATCATGTACGCCCCTGATGTTGGCGGTGATAGTCGGCAATGTAGACATAGTGGAGGCCTTGCTGGATGGGGGCGCCGATGTCAATGCGAGCATAGACAACCGGGGCTGGCGGGCCCTTGTGCGCGGAACACTCGCGGGAAGAGCCGACGCACCTCATTCTATGTCCGGCAGGAATGGCGAGCCTGGAAAAGAACATGGATCGGGAACGACGCCTTTGATCTGGGCCGCGCGATCCGGCAACGCCGGGATAGTCAAGGTTCTGCTGGAAAGGGGCGCACAAGTCGGCGCGAAGGATCCGGAGGGCTATACCGCTCTGATATGGGCGGCGCGGGCCGAAGACGCCGAATCCGTCAAGGGCTTGCTCGACAAGGGCGCCGACGTGAATGCGGCGGACAACAGAGGAGTGACGGCGCTGGCCTTTGCCGTGAGAAATGGCCGCATGGATATTTTGAAACTGCTGTTGGCCCGAGGCGCGGAACTCGACCCCGGCAACGTTATTGCCGCGTCGGCCCTTTTCAATGCCGTGATGTATGGTCAGACCGAAATCGTGGATTTTCTGCTCGAGCGCGGCGCCGACGCGAACGCAAAAGGTGGCGAAGATGACTGGACGGTTCTTATGTACGCCGCATTCTATGGGCATGCAGATATTGTGGAGACACTGCTGCAACGGGGCGCCGACCCAAATGCGAGGAACAGTAAAAACATCACCGCCCTCATGAGCGCAAGATCCGCCGGCCACACCGAGATCGCTCGTCGGCTCGAGCAAGCGGGAGCCGGAGAATAGGCATCCCGCGAAGGCCCGCGAAAAAGGCATTTGACCATATCGAGAAACAGTACGCCGGCACTTGGATGCTGCAGGAAATCGCGTATGACAAATGGAGGTGAATGAAATGACCGAATCGATAAAGGTCGATAGGAAGGACGAAGTTACCGTAGTGACGCTGAACAGGCCCAAAGCCTTCAACGCGTTCAACCTCGAAATGCTCGAACTCCTTACAAAACATCTCATTGATCTCGCCGTGAATGATGGAGTGTCGGCAGTGGTCATGACCGGCGAGGGCAAGGCCTTCTGCGCGGGCGGCGACCTGAAGTGGGCGCTCGATCAACCCGGCGAAAACGCGGCCGCCTTCCACAACCTCGCCGCCCGATTCCATCAGGCCATACTGGAAATCCGGCGGATGAGAAAGCCGGTCATAGCCGCCGTCAACGGCATAGCGGCGGGTGGCGGTTTCTCGCTCGCGCTGGCGTGTGACTTTCGCGTGCTGGCCAAGTCCGTCGTGCTCAGGCAGGCTTACACCGCCGCGGGCCTGTGCATCGACGGTGGCGGCACGTTCACGCTTCCTCGGCTGGTGGGTCTGGCGCGAGCGCTGGAGATTGTCGGCTTCGACAAGCCGATCTCGTCCGAACAGGCGCTCAAGTGGGGGCTTGCGA
>CBFDAY010000420.1:0-2527 GCA_965602895.1 uncultured bacterium | reverse complement strand
GCTGGTGAAAGCATATTCGAACTCGTGCGCGCCCTTCGACTGCGCGCCGGGTGCCGCGAGTGTGGGTCCCGCCGCCGGTGGGCGCGAGACCAGGTCGTCACGCGAGAGCCAACCGACCGAGCGCACAAGTGTGAGCGCAAGCATTGTTCCATCATTGGAGGCTGCGGCCTCGATCTCGGGAATTCCCCGGTTGAACAGCGCCATTCCCACCGAGCCGTTCTCCACGCACGAGAATGTCTTCTGGGGGCCCGTCCCGATCGGCTTCTCAACACAGCCTTCGCCGGACCCGACCCGCGTCGGACGCCTAACCGCGTCGAACGCGCTCTCCACGATGACGTCCGGCGCGGAAAAGGGCGCGTTGAAGACGACCCTCAGGCGATGGTCCTCGCACTGGTTGTCGAGAGTGGTGCGGAAATCGATTTTCTTTATTCCCCTGTGCAGCGAAACGAGCGTTGTGATCTTGGTGTCCACTCGCGCCGCCGATCTCGCGTCGCGCTCGGACGCAAGTTTTTCGGGAATTTGGAGGCGGGCCTCCAGCTTGAGCGTCGCCCTTACCGGGCCGCTCTCTAAAATGGATACGCCCGCGTCGCCGGCGCCCGCCTCCACAATCTCGCCGCCGGGCACTTCATCAAAGTTGTACGAGTCGCCGCGGTCGCCCTCGTCGACAAATCTCAGGCAACCCCGAAACCGGACGTCGGTTTCTTTATCCAGAATGTTCAGCGCGCCATCGTCGTTGAGCGTGACAAGATAGAAATCGTTCTCCAGCGCCTTCTCCGAGGCGAGGAGCTTGCGGCCCGGGTCGGCTCCCGCCCGTTCGCCGGATAGGGCGTATACGCCCAGCCCAAGCGCGGGCAACTCGTCCACGACAAAGGCGAGCCTCGTCCTTGCGCCTGATACTCCCTTGACATCGACCGTTTCAATAGAAGGATCGCTCAGCGCTTCCAGCAGCTCTCCCCTGCGCTTATCAACGTCGACGTCGCCCATCGGCGCGCGAGCCATGATCAGAACCAGCTTAAGAACATTCCCATGGAGTTGCCAGAGCATGTTGTTGACATAAAACCCCAACAGCTCGCGACCTTGCATTCCCGCGACTTGCTCCCTGATCTCTTCGCGGGGAAGCTGAATTCCAAAGAACAGCTCGCGCTCGCCTACGTTTTTCTGCACAGGGATGATCCGTCCGCGGCCGTCTTTGAGCGAATTGATAAAATCCGGCTCTTCGACGTCGACCTCAACATCGACGATTTGATTTCGCGCGGATGTCGGATTGTAAACACAGATGGCGGTGCTCTCCGGGTCGATCCACGCCGAGTCGACGCGACTGCCCAGAAACGATAAGGCGTCGTCCCGCAGGGTCTTGCCGAGTTGTTCAGCCCGCTCGAACCTGGTTTCCATCTCGTCGTGCACTGCGTCGACGCTGCACCCGCATATGCTGTCGTGGGGATGATTCTGGAGCGCGAGCCGCCAGGCATGCTCGATGAAATTGCGGTGGGGGCGCTTGTCGCCGTTCAGCGTCGCCCACGTGCACAGCGGCTCGACGTATTTTTCCAGCAGGCGGCAGTTGCGAAAATCGCGTTGTTTCTGGCGCACGCGGGCCGAGGTGACGCCGGGCAGCAAGGGCGCCCTCTTTGCGCTTCGGAACTCGCCGCGATGCACCGAGAGAGACCGGGCCTGCTTGCGTACCTGTTTTATGAAAATTCCGAGACTTCCGATCTCGAACGTAACGTCCTTCATGCCGCGGGTTGCCTTTTCCAGTTGCCCCGGCAGTCCGGCCTGTACCCCGAGGTGGTCGAGCCCGTTCATGACCAGCATGCTTTCGACATCGCAAAACTCTTTCTGTCTCTCGATGAGATCGAGCAATCGCTCTTTCAGCGCCGTGGGCTTAAGAGGCATAAAGGCGCCGTTGCCGTATCCGTCGGGCAGGTATATCGTGAACACCTGCGTGCCGTCGGGCGCCTCCCACAAGAACTGTGTGCGCTCGACACTGTCGCCGACGCCGCGCCACACGACGGCCGAGCGTATTCCGAAGCCCGACAGTATCTGCGGCATTTGCGATATGTGCCCGAACTGATCGGGCAGGTAGCCGATCATCGACGGTTTTCCGAACTCCCGGGCGGTTCTTATTCCCGAGCGGAGATTTCGTATGATCGACTCGCCGGTAACGAGAAACTCGTCGGGCTGGACATACCATGTGCCTATGATTATCCGGCCGCGATCGATCAGCCTGCGCAGGCGCCGCTCATTCTCGGGCCTTATCTCGAGGTAGTCGGAGAGCACTATAGTCTGCCCGTCCAGCTCGAAGTGCCTGAACGCCGGATCGCTTTCCAGCGTTTCCAGCATATGGTCGATCATCGAGACCAGGCGCTTGCGGAACGACTCGAACGGCACGTACCATTCACGATCCCAGTGCGTGTGAGGGACTATCACCAGATGCTTGGTCGTCATACGATTTCCCCCTGTCTTCGGCCGCCAAAACAAAAGCCCAAAGCGTTACCGCCCCGGACTCTTGCATGGGCTCTTGTTTCTCCGC
>CBFDAY010000419.1:0-2531 GCA_965602895.1 uncultured bacterium | reverse complement strand
GCGATTTCATCGAGTTTATGACCGGCTCGGGAGCGGACCCGCACCACGAGGTAAATGTGCTCAAGAGACAATCACTTGTCCGCACCGCCGTCTACACTTATCAGATACTCGAAAGAAAACGAATCATACTCGGCTATCCCGAAGGAACCCGAAGCCAGAAAGGCAAGGTACAGCCAATAAAAACCGGCATTGTCCAGCTCCCTTTCGAGTGTAAGGGACTCATCCTTCCCACCGCGATCTCCGGAACCGACAAGATATTGCCGAGAGGGATCAAGTGGCACAAAATCTTTAAGTATTTTCGTACTCACGGCGCAACAACGAAGATGCGATTCGGGCGCGCAATAGATTACACGGAGCTGCTCGACAAGTGCGAGGAAAAATTCGAGCGCATCGAGGACATGGTTAACCTCGAGAATGTCAAGGTGCTCCGCGAGCAGATCGAGAACGGCCAATTTCGCGCTTACACCATCGAGGCCGAAAGGTTCGAGCGCATATTCGACGAATCCTCACTGTTCGTGATGCGCGCGGTGAATGAAATCCTGCCGGAGGAGTACAGGACCGAGCAGGTGGAAATCAAGTATCCGCGCTAGGAAAGGGCCGCAGTGATCGACACAGCCGATAAAAAGCGTCCATGGACACCGCGGCGCGTGTTCAGGTGGGTCGGCGCGGCCGCAATCGGGATCGCCCTCCTTATGGCGCTCTTCGGCGCATACGGGCTCGGTTCCAAAGTGTCGATAAGGGTTTTCTACATCTATTGGAGCGTTTTCTTCTTTTTCCTGATGTGCGCAATCGCGCTGGCGACGCTCGACGCATTGGCAACCGTCGTCAGGTTCAGGAAAGAACGCAAGGAGCTGCATGAGACGGCCGGGCGCGCGCCGGCCGCCGACAGAGGCGACGTCTCGCCAAATTGAATTGGATCGATGAAAAACGAGAACGGCATACGGGAACTGTACAAAAGGTTTCAAACGGGAGACCGGCTCGCGCTTGCGCGCATTATATCGCTGGTCGAAAACCGCTCTGAAGGTTTCGAGGAAATTCTGCACAACATATTCCCGTCCACCGGAGACGCCCATCGGATAGGGGTCACCGGGCCTCCGGGCGCGGGAAAAAGCACGCTCACATCGCACGTCGCCAAGAGCTTCCGCGTGCGAGGCGGCAAGATCGGCATCATCGCCGTCGACCCGACCAGCCCGTTCACAGGCGGCGCCATCCTGGGCGACAGGGTCCGCATGACCGACATCGGGCTCGATCCCGACATCTTCATCCGCAGCATGGCCACCCGCGGCAGCATCGGCGGACTCGCCATTGCCACAAAGGAAGTCGGCGATATCCTCGACGCGTTCGGCAAAGACATCGTCATCATGGAGACCGTCGGCGTCGGCCAGTCCGAGCTCGACATCGTCTCCGCGGCCGACACCACGATCGTCGTGCTCGTGCCCGAATCGGGCGACGGCATTCAGACGATGAAGGCCGGCCTTATGGAGATAGCCGACATATTCGTCATCAACAAGGCCGACCGCGAGGGCGCCGACGGCCTCGCGCGCGAAGTCGAGGCAATGCTGTCGATGCGCCAGGGCGACGACGGCTGGGAGATACCCGTGCTGTTGACGACCGCCGTCCGCGGCGAAGGCGTCGAGGAGCTGGTCGAGGCCATCGGCCGGCACAAGGAGTTTCTTCACTCCTCACGCCTCCTGGAGAAAAGGCGACGCGAGCGTATCCGCAAGCGCATCCGCGATATTGTAAACCTTCGAATCGAAGCGCTTCTCTGGGAAAACGAAGACATCAAGAAGCTGGTGGACGAATATCTCGCCGGCCCTGAACAAAGCCCCGAGACCCCTTACACCCTCGCCGAACTCGTCGTCAAAAAACTGGGGATCGAGTAGGCATCCGCCCTTGCCGACAAATCTGCAACAATCGTGGGCGATAGCACGGCGATTGCTCCGGGACCTGTTCCCCTACTCATACTCGCCGTACTTGCGGGCGGCGTGGACCATGGCGATGTAGTTCTCGGGCTTGCAACCGGGGTGGATGCTGTTGGACGACGACATGATGTAGCCCCCGCCGGAAGCGGCCGCCTCGATGGTCTCGCGCACAGTCTGCTCCACTTCGTCAATCGTCGCCTCGCAAAGCGTGTACATGCAGTCGATATTCCCGAGCACGCACGCCTTGCCCGCCATATGCCGCTTGACCTCGCCTATGTCCATGCACTGAGGCTGGATGGGGTGGATTCCGTCGAAGCCGCAATCGAGCAGCATGTCGAGTATCGGCCACAGGTTGCCGTCGGAATGCTTGAATATCTTCGCTCCCTTGCGATGCACGTTCTCGACGATCTCGGTGTGGTACGGGCCGAGAAACTCGGCGTACTGGTCGGGCGACATGAGCGTGTTCGTGTTGAACGCCAGATCGCCTTCGAGCGCGATGACTTCTGCGCCGGCGTCGATGGCCATCGAATGAAATTCCTTGTAATAATCTGTCGAGATGCGCGCAAGCTCGTGGACAAGCTTCGGATCGAGCAGATAATCGGCCAGAAG
>CBFDAY010000418.1:0-2539 GCA_965602895.1 uncultured bacterium | reverse complement strand
CAGGAGTTCTGGGAACACTGTTTCATGACGGCCTGCGCCGCCGACGCTCTCCAACACCGCGTGAACGCGCAGACCAACGACGGCTTCGTGGCAGGATTGCTCCACGATATAGGGCGCATCGTACTCGACCAGCATTTCCCCGATGAATTCCAGGAAATCGTCTCCCTCGCGCAGGAGCAGGGAATCTCGCTCATAGAAGCTGAGAGAAAAGTGCTGGGGGTTACGCACTGCGACGTCGGGTATTGGGTGACCGAGAACTGGAACCTCCCCACGATGCTGACCGATAGCATACTCTTTCATCATTCTCCTTTCAGTTGCCGCGAATCGTACGTGCTCACATCCATCATCCATGTTGCCGATACAATCTCGAAGGCATTCGGAGGATACATGAAGAGCGATCTGGCGCCTCCGCCAAAAGAGGAGAGCGCTTTTCGCCTGCTGAATCTGGAAGGCGAAAGAGTGATGGACCTGGCCGATCTCATATCACAGAAAATGGAGTACTTCGATATCCTGGTCGGCTCATCGACCTGAAAATCCCGATATAAGACCGCAGGACTCGCCTTCGTTCCCCTTTCCTTTCACTTGACTCGAGGCTTCACTCCGAACGCAGCGCGCTCTAAAAGTGTCCCTTTTTCCCCGCCTGGAAATATTTTCCGACGACAATTTTCTTGTGCCGAATCCGTCGCAATAGTTCGTGGAACTTGCTAACCCATTGTCACAGTTACCATTAGGCCATTATCGCCGATGATATCGGGGGCAAATCAAATGGCGCGGAGCTTTGGCATATGTATTGCTCCATACAACCGCCGGACTTCATATGACGGGGGGCAAATTCGGTTTTCATAAGGCTCGCATTCAAGTTCCTGATTCGCCCCGGGACGCCCCAACCCGCGCGAGTGAAAATACTCTTTTGGAGGAAGTGATGAAACAGTTCGAAATCAACAAGCTCGTGGATGACATTCAGGATTATTTGAACCATGTAGAAGAGCAGGGCGCCGAGGAAGGCGTGATAAACGACGCGCCCGACAATCACAGTCTGGCCGGCCTTTTCATATCGGCCGGGTCGAGGAAGAGAATGGAAAGATTCCTGAAATACTCCAAGTACGGCTGCTACTCGGTTGAGGCGTTCGCCATCGGTCTTCTGACAACAGTTATTTTGGCTCCTTTCGAAAGCTGGCCTCGGACAGCCATGTTCGTGATGGGGATTCTCCTTTTCTCCATCTTCACGGTTACGGCGCTGCTCGGGATGCAGGCGCGCATCCGCCTGCTGTTCCAGATAGAGGCGAACACACAACGCATAGCCGTCAGCAAGGCACGCATAGCCGCAGCGCTTGAGAAGTTTCGGCTGGAATAGCGCCTGTGTCGGCGCCCCCGCCGGCAGGAAAAAGCGAAAACCATTTTTCGCCTGCCGCCGGAGAGCCCGTCATCGTCCCGCTTTTCCCGGACCTTTTCCCATTTCTGCCCAATGTCGCGGCAGTGCCGACCTGTACATCAGTTGGCAAGCAGATGAATCCCCACCTCGCCCCTCCATAATTGAATTGCAGGCAGACCTCTGATAGAATCAGGCCATCTGCCGACTGGAAAGGTCTGATGGCAAAGGAGAAGGTGTCGGATGAAAACGCTCACATACGAAAAGGACGGCCACATTGGAATCATCACACTGAATCGCCCCGACCGGCTCAATGCGCTCTCGCACACACTGGTCAGGGAACTGCACCAATTGTTCGACAGGCTCGACGAGGAACTCGACGCGAGGGTGCTTTTGCTCACGGGGGCCGGACGCGGCTTCTGCGCCGGCGCCGACTTAAGAGGCGGCGACGGTGAGGGCGCGTGGGATGAGAGCCTGGGGCCGATACAGTCGCAATACCGCCTGCAGCAAGGCTACGCGTCGCTCGTTACACGAATGAGGGAGATACCGCAACCCATAATAGCCGCCGTCAACGGACCCGCCGCCGGTGGGGGCCTGTGCCTGGCGCTAGCGGCCGACGTCAGGTATGCGTCCGAGTCGGCCCGCTTCAACTGCGCCTTCGTCAAGCTCGGACTCTCAGGATGCGAGATGGGTTCCTCCTACTTCCTGCCGCGAATCGTCGGCGCGTCCATGGCCGCCGAGCTGATGTACACCGGGCGCATTGTCGATGCGCAGACCGCGCTGGAGATGGGGCTTGTTTCCAAAGTCGTGCCCGACGACGCGGTCGTCGACGCCGCCAGAGAGCTGGCCGCCGAGATGCTTTCAAACGCTCCGCTGGCGCTCCGGATGACCAAAGAGGTCCTCAACTTCGGCCTCTGCGCGCCGAGCCTGGAGCACCAGATTCACATGGAAAACAGGACGCAGACGATCAACTTTTTCACCGATGATTTCCGCGAAGGCGCGATGTCGTTTCTCGAAAAACGCGCGTCGGAATACGGCGACAAATAGCGCCGCACGAGCGCCGCTCTTTCTGTCATTGCGAGCATCCTCACCCGCCAGGCGGGAGACTTGACCAGGAAACGGGCGGCGGCGGGACTGTCCCAAGCGAAAGGCAACATCAGTTTCTTAGAA